>DASSYK010000122.1:0-6893 GCA_035703345.1 Solirubrobacterales bacterium | reverse complement strand
CCGGCTGACACGGGCGCGCGAGGAGCCGGCCCAGGAGCGGGCGGTCGCGACGCTGGCCAGGACCGGGTCCGAGCCCGCGGCCCCGGCGGTGGGGGTGGCGCCCGAGACGATGCGAGGGGCCCTCCCCGGCCCCCGCTTCTCGGTCGTGATCGCGGCCTATGACGCGGAGGCGACCGTGGGCGCGGCGATCGAGTCGGTCCTGAAGCAGACCGAGACCGACTTGGAGCTGATCGTCGTCGATGACGGCTCGACCGACGGCACCGCCGCCATCGCCGGCGCCTACGAGGAGCGGGACAAGCGCGTGCTGGCCCACAGCCAGCCGAACGGCGGGCCTTCGGCGGCGCGCAACCGGGGCATCCGCCTCTCCAGGGGGCAGGCGGTCAGCTTCCTCGACAGCGACGACCTGCTGATGCCCCGCTACCTCGAGGAGATGGGCCGGGCGCTCGAGGAGGACCCCGGCGCCGGGCTCGCCTACACGGACGCCTGGTCGCTCGACGACCGGAGCCGGCGCATCCACAAGGCGTCGGCGATGTCCACGGCCATCCGCCCCGGCGATCAGTCCGCTGCCCCGGGCCGCCTGCTGGCCGACCTCGTGCGCAGCAACTTCATCCTCGCGTCGGCCACGGTCCGTCGCGAGGCACTCGAGGCCGCGGGCGGCTACGACGAGAGCCTCGGCTTCGCCGAGGACTATGACCTCTGGCTGAAGATCGTCCGCGCCGGCTACGGGGTGGTCCGCGTCGGAGGGCTGCTGGTGGTGCAGCGCGAGCGCGGCGACTCCCTCTCCAAGGACGAGGCCGCGATGCTGGGCGGCATCGCCACCGTGCTCGCGAGGGTCGCTGACGACCCCGCCGCGCCGGCCGAGGCGAGGGAGATCGCGCGCGGGCGGATCGCCAAGCTCGACGCCCGCATCGCCGGGATCGAGGGCAGGGCGAGGCTCGCCGGGGCGCGAATCCGGGCGCGGCACATGGCGGGAGCGCTGCGGCGTCGCGTCGGCGGCGGTCCCGCGACGCATCGCACTCCCCCGCCCGAAGTGGCCGCGGCGTTCCCGGAGCTCTTCGAGAGCTAGCCGGGCGGGACCAGCTCGCGCAGCAGCGAGTCGAGTCGCTCGACCCCGCGCTCGCGCAGGTTCTCGGCGGCGAAGGCGCGCGCCGCTTTCGAGGACGATCGGGCCAGCGACTCGTCGGAGGCGACCCGCTCGATGGCATCGGCAAGCTCGGCGGAGTGGCCGGGCGGGACGGTTAGCGCCGCGCCGGCCCTGTTCGCGAGCCGCGCCGACTCGCCCCCTGCCGCGAGCAGCACCGGGCGCCCGACCGCGCAGCAATCGAACAGCTTCGAGGGGACGCACTTGGCTAGAGCCGGCGCGTCGCCGAGGGAGACCAGCAGCGCATCGGAGGCGCGCAGCAGGCGGCGGGCCTCCTGGGGCTGCACCAGCGGGCGGAACTCGACCCGCCCGGGCGGCAGCTTCGCGGCGCGCTCCTCCAGCGAGGCCCGCGCGGGCCCGTCGCCGACGAGGACCAGGCGGAACCGGTCGTCTAGCCTGCCCGCCGCGTCCACCGCCGCCTCGAGACCCTGGAGGATCCCGAGGTTGCCGGCGTAGGTGACGTTGAAGCGATCCGGGTCGAGCCCCACGTCCGCGGGGGCCACCTCCGCCTCCCCGGCCTCGAGCCATTCCCGCGTGGTGCCGTTCGGGATCACCGAGATCCGGTTCCGGTCCCCGCCGTTGGCCGCGATGTGGTCGACGTAGCCGGCGCTCACCGCCACGATCCGCTCCGCGCTCGCGTAGAGGCGGCGCTCCAGCCAGCCCGCCGCGCGCGCGGCGGCCCCGTCGGAGAGCTCGCCGACGGCGATCGCGGCCTCGGGCCAGAGGTCGCGGACGTCGAAGACCCACGGGACGCGGAACCGTCGCGCGATCGCCGCGGCGGAGCCCCCGGTGAACAGCGGCGGCGACGTCGCCAGCACGACGTCCGGCCGCGGCCCGCGCAGCCCGTCCAGCAGGGCGGAGAGCGCGTAGGTCCCGTAGAGCAACAGGCGGTTCACCTTCGTCTTGCGGGGACTGGTCCTGACCCAGACGTTGTGGACCTCGTAGCCGTCCGCGCGCCTGCGCAGCCCGCGGCGGGGGAAGCCCTCATGGATCACGCCGCTCGGATGGTTCGGCACCTCGGCGACGACCTCGACGTCCCATCCGCGCTCGGCCAGGCCCTTCGCGAAGGTCTCCATCCGCACCCGCGCCGCGGTGACCTCGGGTGCGAAGTACTGGCTGACGATCAAGAGCCGTGGAGCGGCCATCTCAGGCGACGGCGGCCGCGAGGACCTCGACCACCAGCTCCAGCTGCGCCACCGTCATGTGCGGGAACAGCGGCAGGGTCACCGCGCGGCCCGCGTAGTCCTCGGTCAGCGGCAGGTCCCAGTCGCCCTCGTAGATCGAGAAGAGGTGGATCGGCGGGTAGTGCATGCTCGTCTGGACGCCGGCGTCCGCGAGCCTGGCGCGCAGGGCGTCGCGGTCGATGCCCTCGTCGAGCACGACGGTGAAGATGTGGTGCGCGGAGGCGCCCGCCGCCGGCGGAGGCATCGTGGGGGCGACGCCGTCGACGTCGGCGAGCGCCTTGCGGTATGCCCCGTCCAGCTTGCCCCGCTTGACGTTGTCCGCATCGAGCCGCTCCAGGCGCGCCGTGGCGAGGGTCGCCCTCGCCTCGTCGATCCGGTAGTTGAAGCCGAGGTCGACCACGTCGTAGCCGAACGAATGGCCGCGGTGGCGGTCCCAGGTGAGCGTCGTCATCCCGTGCGAGCGCAGCAGGCGGGCCCGCTCGGCGATCGCATCGTCGCGCGACACCAGGGCCCCTCCCTCCCCGACCGGGAGGTTCTTGTTCGAGAAGAAGCTGTAGGCGCCGGCAACCCCGATCGTGCCGAGCGGGCCGCGCCCCGAGCGGCCCCCGAGGCCGTGAGCGGCATCCTCCAGCAGCAGCAGCCCGCGGCGCTCAGCCAGCTCGGCGAGGGCGTCGGTCTCGCCGGGGTGGCCGCCGTAGCTCATCGTCATGATCGCCTTCGTGCGCTCGGTGAGCGCGGCCTCAGCCGCGGCCGCCGAGAGCCAAGGGCGGTCGAGCGCCGCGATGTCGGCGAAGACCGGCGTGGCCCCGGTGTAGCGGATCGCGTTGGCGGTGGCGACGAAGCTGAGCGAGGGAACGACGACCTCGTCGCCCTCGCCCAGCTCGCAGGCCATGCAGGCGAGGTGGAGCGCCGCCGTGCAGTTGGCGGTGGCCAGGGCGTGCGGCGAGCGGGTGTAGGCGCTCAGGGCGGCCTCGAGCTCCTCCGTGCGCGGGCCCATGCTGAGCCAGCCCGAGCGGTAGGTGTCCGCGACGCGCTCGATCTCGGCCGCGTCGATGACGACGTCGGCGAGTGGGACGCGCCAGTCAGCCACGCTCGAACAGCTCGGGGTTCGCGGCGATCTCCTCGACCGCGCGCTCGTGCTCCTCGACCGTCCCGATGTCGAACCAGCGGGCCTGCGCGCGGTAGACGGCGACCTTCCGGCCCGCGGCCAGCAGCGCCTTGACGAGGTCGGGGAAGTCGAAGTAGCCCTCTGGGATCAGCTCCAGCGCCCGCGGCGAGTAGGCGTAGATCCCCATGCTGACCTCGAAGTGCATCGTCGGCTTCTCGATGTAGTCGCTGACGAAGCCGTCATCGGACTCGATCACGCCGAGCGAGATCGGCACGTCCTTCTCGTGGGTCGCGATCGTGAGCGCGGCGTCCTGCGAGCGGTGGAAGCGCATCAGCTGCGAGTAGTCGAGCGTGGTCAGGACGTCGCCGTTCATCGCGAGGAAGTCGTCGTCGAGGCCCTCGATGTGGCGCAGCGCGCCGGAGGTCCCGAGAGGCTGGTCCTCCCAGTGGTAGTCCAGCTCGATGCCCTCCGGCAGCTCGATCTGGTCGAAGTAGGTGCGGATCAGCTGCCCCAGGTGCCCGACGGAGATGTCGATTCGGTCGAACCCGTTGCGGGCGAGCTGCCGGATCACCAGCTCGAGGATGGGCTTCTCTCCGACCGGCAGGAGCGGCTTCGGCAGGACGGTCGTGTACGGGCGCAGCCGCGTCCCCTTGCCCCCTGCCAGGATCACGGCGCGCATGCGCTCAGCCTGCGTCCCCGCCGCCGGTCCCCTCGCCGCCGCCGGCATCGTCCGCCACGAAGTGGTTGTTGCCGTACAGGTCGCCCGCGTCCTCCGACCCGTCGAAGATCCCGGAGCGCACCGCGGCGATCAGGCGGACGATCGCGTCCGGGACGGTCCGGCGGGTGTGGAAGCCGAGCCGCTCCTGGATCTTCGCGAAGGAGACGCGGTAGTTGCGCGCGTCGAAGCCGCCCTCGACCCACCTGACCTCCCCCTCTCCGCCGAGGGCATCCAGCGCGGCCTCCACGATCATGCGCTTGGTGTAGTTGCCGTCTTCGCCGCCGACGTTGAAGACCTCGCCGGCGACGAGATCCGGCGACGCGGAGAGCACGGTGACGGCCGCATCGGCGACGTCGTCGACGTGGCAGTAGGGCCGCCACGTGTCGGCGTCGTAGACGTCGAGCTGGCGGCCGAGCGCGAGCTGGCGGGTGAACTCGGAGACCGTGAGGTCGAAGCGCATGCGAGGAGACATCCCGTAGGCGGTGCTCACGCGCAGCACGGTCACGTCCGGGCCGGAGTCCCGGCCGAGCACCTCGTGCTCCATCTCGACCTTGGTCTCGGCGTAGAGCGAGACGGGCCGCAGCTCGTGCAGCTCGGTCGCGAGCACCGAGGTGTCGGTCATGCGGCCGTAGTTGCTGCAGGTCGAGGCGAACAGGAAGCGTCCGACGCCCGCCGATCCGGCGGCGTCGAACACGCGCTTGGCGCCGGCGACGTTCACCTCGCGCGCCATCTCCGGGTTCCGCTTGCAGACCGGGTCCCCGACCAGGGCGGCGAGGTGGATGACGTCGGTGATCCCGTCGATCGCGGCGCCCACGTCGGAGTCGTCGCGGACGTCGCCCCGCACGAACGAGAAGCGCTCGTGGTCGGCCACGCCGGCGAGCGACGTGCCGTTCCCGTAGATCAGCGCGTCCAGCACGCGGACGCTGTGGCCCTCCGCCAGGAGGCGCGGGGCCATGACGGAGCCGACGTAGCCCGCTCCGCCCACGATGAGGACGTGACGGTCCCCACTCATTCGGCTCTGTCCCTGACCACGGTCAACAGCGTAAGCATCAGGATCTTGAAGTCGAGCCAGAGGGACCAGTTCTCGATGTAGTAGTTGTCCCACTCGACGCGGTCCGCGAGCGACGTCTTGCCCCGCAGCCCGTTCACCTGGGCCCAACCGGTGATGCCGGACCGGACCCGCTGACGGTCGGCGTAGCGGTAGACCTCCGGCGTGTAGAGCCTCACGAAGCCGGGGCGCTCGGGCCGCGGGCCGACGAGCGCCATGTCGCCCTTGAGGACGTTGAAGAGCTGCGGGAGCTCGTCGAGCGAGGTGCGGCGCAGCAGCGTCCCGAGCCGGGTGCGGCGGTCGTCGCCCTCGACTCCGCCCGGCGCCAGCCCGCTCTCCAGCCCGTCGGCGCCCGCGAGCTCGCCCTCGTCCTCCCCCTCGGCCTTCGCGCCCTTCTCCGTGCGCATGGTCCGGAACTTGAGCATCCCGAACTCGCGCCCGTCGAGCCCGACCCGGGTCTGGCGGAAGAGGACCGGCCGGCCGAGGTCGATCATCACGGCGAGCGCGATCAGCAGGAGCAGCGGTGAGAGGAGCACGACCATGACCATGGCCAGCAGCTCGCCGATCACGTACTTGATCGCGACCTGGAGGCTCTTCGGATCGCTGGGGTAGATCGTCACGAGCGGCAGGCCGCCCACCCGCTCCAGCGCGATCCGGTCCGGCACCCCCTCGAAGAGCCGCGGGATGATCGAGACCGAGACACCCAGCTCCATCAGGCGGTTCTTCGCCTCGAGGTCCTCCAGGTGCGTGGCCCGCGAGAAGCTCAGGATCGCGTGCTCCACCCTGTGCTCGGTGACCACGTTCTCGAGGTCGGCCATCGTCCCCAGCACGGGGACGTGCGCGATGTCCTCGATGTCGCGGGGATCGTCGTCGACGAAGCCGACGGGGACCAGGTCGACGTGCGGGTCGGCGATCAGCCTGTTTGCGACGAGGTGGCCGATCTGGCCGGCGCCGACGATCACCGTCGCCCGGCCGAAGGCGCCGCGCCGCGCCGCCTGCGCCTCGCTGAGCCGGACTCCGCCGCGCGCGGCGACCAGGTAGGTCCCGGCGAACAGCCAGAAGCGGACCGCCTGGCTCGCCGCGGTGGGGTCGTCGGTGGTCAGCACCCGGACGAAGGTCACCGCCATCGAGGCCACGGCGGTTGCGGCGATGATCGTCCGGATGTCCTCCAGGAACGAGCTGGCGATATGCGGCCTGTAGACACCCCAGCCGGCCAGCACCGCGATCGTGAGGACCGCCGGCAGGACCACCCACCCGATGGACTGGAGCGGCAGGTCGGCCTGGCTGGCGGCGAGGTAGTCCGCGGAGAGGGCGACCACGAGCATCGCGGCGTCGAGCAGCAAGGCGCGCTCGCCCGAGCGCAGGCGGGGACGGACCCGGGCGGCCCTGGTGACCTCCTGCCGGCGCAGGCCGGCGGTCGTCATCGCTTCTCTCACAGTCGGTGCCACAGTGTCACTGCTCCTTGGTCAAGCGCTTCCGCGAGCATTATCGGCCGCCCGGCGAGCGGGCTGCACCCCCGTCGGGCCTCCTGCCACCGCGACTGCGGCTCAGGGGGCGGGGACGCCGCCGCTGCCGGAGTCCGTGGTCGTCGTGTCCGTCGGCTCCGTGGGCTCGGTCGGCTCGGTCGGCTCGGTCTCGGTTGTCGTCGGGGCCGCCGTCTCGGTGGTGGTCGAGATCGTCACGGTGGAGGGCGC
>DASSYK010000039.1:0-2107 GCA_035703345.1 Solirubrobacterales bacterium | reverse complement strand
GGGGTGCCGCGGTGACAGGACCCGCTGCGGCCCGGCGCATGGTCCCGGATCTCGGAACCTCAGAGCTGAATGCTCTTCGTCTCGAGAAACTCCTCGAGCCCGAACCGCCCCAGCTCGCGCCCGTGGCCCGACTGCTTGTAGCCGCCGAACGGGGCCATCGGGTTGAAGGTGGCGCCGTTGATCTGGACCTGGCCCGTGCGCATGCGGCGGGCGAAGGCCTTGGCGCGCTCGGGGTCGGCGGACCAGACGCCGCCGTCGAGGCCGTAGATGGTGCCGTTGGCGATCTCGGCCGCCTCGTCCTCGTCGTCATAGGGGATGATCGAGAGGACCGGGCCGAAGATCTCCTCCTGGGCGATCGTCATCCCGGGCTTGACCTCGGAGAAGACGGTCGGGCGGACGAAGTAGCCCTGCTCGAGCCCCTCGGGGGCGTCGGCGCCGCCGGCGACGAGCTTCGCGCCCTCGGCCTCGCCCTTCTCGATGTAGCTCCGGACGCGCTCGCGCTGGGCATCCGAGACGAGTGGGCCGAGGCGGCTCGTCGGCTCCATCGGGTCCCCGGGCGCCATCTTCTCGGCGACCGCGGCGGCAACCGCCTCGGCCTCGGCGAGCTTCTCGCGCGGGACGAGCATCCGCGTGTGGGCGCTGCAGGTCTGGCCCGAGTTGAGGAAGCAGTTGGCGACGCCGTGGGAGACGGCGGCCTTGAGGTCGGCGTCGTCGAGGATGACGTTGGCCGACTTGCCGCCCAGCTCCAGAGAGACGCGCTTGACGTTCCCGGCCGCGGCCTCGGTGACCTGGCGCCCGGCGCGGGTCGAGCCGGTGAAGGAGACCATGTCGACGCCGGGGTGCGCCGCGATGGCTTCGCCTACGACGGGGCCGAAGCCGGTGACGAGGTTGAACACGCCGGGCGGCAGGCCGAGCCCGTCGACGATCTCCGCGAGCACGAACGCGCTCAGCGGCGTCACCTCGCTCGGCTTCACGACCACCGCGCAGCCGGCGGCGAGCGCCGGCGCGACCTTGGCGCAGATCTGGTGCAGCGGGTAGTTCCAGGGCGTGATGCAGCCGACGACGCCGACGGGCTCGCGGACCACCGTCGAGTTGCCGACCTGCTCCTCCCAGGCGACCTCGTTGGCGGCCTGGGCGGTGCCGCCGAAGTCCATCGCCGGCAGGCCGGCCTGGATCACCCGTGCCTGGCCGAGCGGCATACCGACCTCGGCGGCGATCAGCACGGCCAGCTCGTCGGCGCGGTCCGCCAGGGCGGCGGAGATCGCGAGGCAGGCGTCGAGGCGCTGCTCGAGCGGGACGGCCGACCACACCTCGAATCCGCCGCGCGCGGCGGCGACGGCGCGGTCGACATCCTCGGGCGTGCCCTCCGGGACGCGGCCGATCACCTGCTCGGTCGTCGAGTCGAGCACCTCGATCGCGCCCGAGCCTGACGGCTCGGTCCACTCGCCCGCCATGTAGAGGAGGTCGCGGACGACCGGCTCGCTCGGATGCGCGGGTGCGGGGGCTGCGGGTGCCTCGGTGGCCAAGCTGGCTCCTTTCGTGGTCAGGCCGGCTGGGCCTGGGTCTGCTCCTGCGCGGGGGCCGCGCCGGCGTCGGCGGCGATCGCCTCGGCCGTGCGGTGGGCGAGCGCCATGATCGAGACCATCGGGTTGGTGCCCGAGGAGGTCGGGAAGGCGCTGGCGTCCCCGATCCAGACGCCCTTCGCGTCGTGCAGCTCGCCGCGCGGGTCCGCGACCGAGGTCGCGGGGTCCTCTCCCATGCGGCACGTGCCCATCTGGTGGGCGCTGAAGAGCTTGTGCCCGCCGGCCCGGAACGGGATCCGCTGGGCGGCCGCGATGAACGCCTCGAGGTCGTCGCCGCGCCGCCAAGTGGGCGCGCCCGCGGCGAGCGGCGCGATCTGGTGCGCGCCGGCCGCCTCGTGGATCCGGACCTGCACCTCGATGCCGTGGCGCAGGTTCTCGAGGTCGAGCTCGTCCTCCACGGAGTACATCGGGACGGCCTCGCCGGCCGCGTCGACCTCGACGCGGCCGTGCCCGCGGTCCCGGGTGAGGCTGATGAAGGTCGCCGTGTACGGGAACTCCGACATCCGCTGCTTGTGGTCAGCGCC
>DASSYK010000016.1:0-21163 GCA_035703345.1 Solirubrobacterales bacterium | reverse complement strand
CGACGCGCATGACGCGGGCCCGCTTCTCGTGGCGGTCGGCGAAGGCGTCCTCGAGGTGCTCCAGGACGCCTGAGCCGAAGCCTCCGGGGAGCACGTTCTCCTCGAGGGTGACGACGAGGTCGTGCTCGGCGGCGAGCTTCTCGGTCAGCTCCTCGTCGAGGGGCTTGGCGAAGCGGGCGTCGGCGACGGTCGGCTCGAGGCCCTGGGAGCGCAGGATCTCGGCGGCGCGCAGCGCGACCTGGACGCCGTATCCGTAGCCGAGCAGCGCGACCCTCTCGCCCGGGAGCAGCAGCTCGCCCTTGCCGATCTCGATCTCCTTCGGGGCGTCGGGCATCGGAGCGCCCTCGGCGGCGCCGCGCGGGTAGCGGAGGGCGATGGGGCCGTCATCGTGGGCGAGCGCGGTGCGGAGCATGTGGACCAGCATCGCCTCGTCGCGCGGGGCCATCACGATCACGTTCGGCAGCGGGCGGAAGTAGGAGATGTCGAAGGCGCCGTGGTGCGTCGGGCCGTCGTCGCCGACGAGGCCGGCGCGGTCCATCGCGAAGACGACGTTCAGCTTCTGCAGGCAGACGTCGTGGACGATCTGGTCGAAGGCGCGCTGCAGGAACGTCGAGTAGATCGCGCAGACCGGCTTCGCGCCCTGGATCGCGAGACCGGAGGCGAAGAGGACCGCGTCCTGCTCGGCGATGCCGACGTCGTAGTACTGCTCGGGCAGGGCCTTGCCGAGCTTGTCGAGGCCGGTGCCGCCGGCCATCGCGGCGGTGATCCCGATGACGCGCGGGTCCTGCCGTGCCTCTTCGACGAGCGCGTCGGCGAAGACCGCGGTGTACTGCGGCGGGCCCTTGGGCGGCGGCTTCTCGAGCTTTTCGATCGCCTCTGGCGAGTCGGACTCGCTCACCGGAATGACTCCCGCCTCCTCCGCTTCGCGTCCGGGGGCGGAGGCCGGCTTCGGCTCGGGCGGCGGCGCGGGCTTGCCGCCGACGATGGATCCGGGCTTGGCCGCGTGCCACTTCTCCATCCCCTCGAACCCGCCCTCCTCGGCCGGCTGGAAGCCCTTGCCCTTGACCGTATGGATGTGGACGACGACCGGGCGGTCGGCGTCGAAGGCGTCGTTCAGGGCGCGGCGCAGGGCGCCGACGTCGTGGCCGTCGATCACGCCAACGTAGGCGAGGTCGAGCTCCTCGAAGAAGAGGCCCGGCGCCCAGTAGGCCTTGATCGCGGCCTTGACCTCGGGGCCGAGGCGCTCGATGCGGCGGCCGAGGCCGAGCGGCAGGTGCGTGAGGCGCTCCTCGACGTCGGAGCGGGCGCTGTACCAGCGCGGGTTGAGGCGGACGCGCTGGAAGTAGCGCGAGATCGCGCCCACGTTCGGCGAGATCGACATGCCGTTGTCGTTGAGGACGACGACGATCGGTGTCTGCAGGCCGCCGGCCTGGTGGAGCGCCTCGTAGGCGACGCCCCCGGTGAGCGCGCCGTCGCCGATCACGGCGACGACCTTGCCGTCCTCCCCGATCCCGTGGCGCATCGCCTCCTTGAGGCCGACCGCGTAGCCGATCGAGGTCGAGGCGTGGCCGGCGCCCATGATGTCGTGCTCGGACTCGAAGATCGAGCAGAACGGGGCGAGGCCCTCGTACTGGCGGATGGTGCCGAGCCGGTCGCGGCGGCCGGTCAGGACCTTGTGCGGGTAGGCCTGGTGGCCGACGTCCCAGAGGATCTTGTCCCGCGGCGAGTCGAGCATGCTGTGCAGCGCGACGGCCAGCTCGCACGTCCCGAGGTTGGCGCCGAAGTGCCCGCCGATCTCGCCGATCGTGTCGATGATCAGCTCGCGCACCTCCTGGGCGAGCCCCTGGAGCTCGTCGTCGCCGAGGTCGTGGAGGTCCTGCGGGCCGTCGATCCCCGCGAGCAGCCGCTTGGCCTCCTCGCTGCGCTTGTCGTCGCTGTCGCTCATGTGTGCCGGGTGTGGATGAAGTCCGTGATCCGGACGAGGTCGTCGGTCATCGCGCCGGTCTCGTCGAGGGCCGCCCTGGCCTTGCGGTGGGATTCGAAGGCCAGCTCGCGCGCCCGCTCGAGTCCGAATGCGCTCACGTACGTCAACTTTCCATGTCGTTCGTCGCTGCCGCTCGGCTTTCCCAGCTCCTCGTCGCTGCCGGTCACGTCGAGGATGTCGTCGACGATCTGGAACAGGACGCCGAGCTCGTCAGCGAAACGGCGGTAGGGAATTGTCGCAGCTTCGCTGACTCCGCCGAGCTCGAGAACGACTCCCACGCTCGTCGCGATCAGCCGCCCCGTCTTGAGCGCGTGCATCCGCCGCAGCGCGTCGGGATCGGCTTCCCGGGCCGATCCGTCGCGGACGTCGAACGTGGTCACGTCGACGTACTGCCCGCCCACCATTCCCATCACCCCCGTCGCCGAGACCAGCTCCCCGAGGGCCGCCACGACTCGCTCCGGCTCCCCGCGCTGGTCCTCGCAGAAGAGCCGCATCGCCTCCGCGAAGAGGCCGTCGCCGGCGAGGATCGCCACGTTCTCGCCGAACTTGACGTGCGAGGTCGGCATCCCGCGGCGCAGGTCGTCGTCGTCCATCGCCGGCAGGTCGTCGTGGATCAGCGAGTAGGTATGGATCAGCTCGATCGCAGCGGCGGCGGGCAGGACCGCGTAGGGCTCGAGCCCGATCGACCGCGCCGTCGCCAGCGCCAGCACCGGGCGGATCCGCTTGCCGCCGGCGAGCAGCGAGTAGCGCATCGCCTCCTCGAGGCCCGCCGTGGCCTCGTCCGAGGAGAAGCGCAGCGACTCCAGGTAGGAGTCGACGATCTCCCGCAGGTCCTCCGGGTAGCCGTTGCTCATGGGCGCGTCAGCCGCTCTCGCGAGCCTCTGCTGCGGCGCGCAGGGCGCGCTCGACCTCGCGGCCCGCCTCAGTGGCGAGCTCCGAGGCCTCCCGGACCAGCTCCGCCGCGCGCTGCTCGTCCGGTTCGGAGTCGAGCTCGCGCGCCAGCGAGTCGAGCCGCTCGGTGATTGCGCGCAGCTCCGATCCCTGTTCGGGACCGCCGGTGTCGCCCTCGGGGGTGGCCATCCCCGCCGATGCTAAAGGCCGAGCAGGCCGGGGACCGCCGCGATCGAGTCGACGGTCGCGCTGGGCTCGATCCCGGACTCGCGCACGAGCTCCTCGCGGAACTTCCCGGTGCGGACCAGCACGCCCGCCAGCCCGGCCTCCAGGGCGCCGCCGACGTCGGCCTCGACGTCGTCGCCGACCATCGCGGCCTCCGCGGGCCCCACCCCGAGCTCGCTCAGCGCCAGCTCGAAGAAGGGGGCCGACGGCTTGCCGAGGAGCGTCGCCTCGCGCCCGCTCGCGTACTCCAGCGCGGCCACGAACGGCCCGGCGTCGAGCGAGAGCCCCTCCGCCGTCTCCCAGTAGCGGTTCTTCTGCAGCGCGACGAGCTCGGCTCCGTCCATCAGCCGGCGGAAGGCGTCGTTGAGGACCGCGTAGTCCCAGCCCTCGCCGAGGTCGCCGGCGATGACCGCATCGACGCGCTCGCCGCGTTCGGAGAGGCCCTCGAGGTCCTCGCGCAGCTCGTCGACCACCAGCAGCGACACCGACTCGTGGCCGCGCCGCTCGCAGTGGCGCCGGGCGAGCGTCGCCGGCGTCAGCAGCTCGGCGGGGTCGGCCTCGATCCCGAGCCCCGCCAGCCGCTCGAGAATCGCGGCGCGGGGCCGCATCGTCGTGTTGGTCACCAGCCGCAGCGGGACCTTCGCCTCGCGCAGGCGCGCCAGCGCGTCCGCCGCGCCGGGCACCGCTTCGTCCTGCACGTAGACGACGCCGCTCAGGTCCAGGAGGAGGGCCTTCACTCCGGACAGCGGCGCCGAGGACGTCACTCGACCGCGCCCGGCTCCTTCAGCGCCGCCCCGAGCACGCCGTTGACGAACCCCGGCGCGTCGGCGCCGCAGTACTCCTTGGTCAGCTCGATCGCCTCGTCGATGGCGACCTCCGCCGGCACGTCCTCGCGGTGCAGCGCCTCGTAGAGCGCCACCCGCATGATCGAGCGCTCCAGCGGCGCGATCCGCTCGAGGGTCCAGCCGCGCGCGTGCTTCGAGATCAGCTCGTCGAGCTCCGCGCGGTTCGCCTCCACCCCCTCCGCCAGCTCGACGCTGAACGGCTTGGCGTCCGAGACCAGCTCGGCCAGCGGCCGGCCGGTCACCTCATGCTGGTAGAGCGCGAAGACCGCGTCCCTTCTCTGCTCCGAGCGTCGCATGCCGCCAGCGTAGACACTGCCGCGGCCTCCGGGCCGACCATCGACGGCGATTGGGATCCTGGGTACTCCATGGAGTACCTGAGATCCCAAGGTCGCCGAGGCACCCGGTGCTGAGGGTCGCAGCGTCCGTGGCTGCGGCCGTCCTGATGCTGGCGGGATGCGGCGGAGACCCCGAGGAGGGGCAGACGCGGCTCGAGCGGGCCCTGCGCGGCCTCGGTGCGGGGGTCTCGGCCACGGGCTCGGGATTCGGCTGGGCCGATCTGGAGGAGCTGCGCCCGGACTCGCTCGACCCCGGGTTCGCCGCCGACGCTCTCGGGCCGGGCGCCGACGACCTGCTCGACGACGCCGCGCGCATCCTCGCCGCAACGGGAATGGATCCGGATGCGGCGAGCGCCGCCGTCGCCGTCGGCGGCTCCTACGCGCTGGGGGTCCGGCTCGAGGGCGTCGCGCCCGGCCGCCTGCCGGAGCTGCTCCGCCGTGCCGGCGCGCGCGAGCGCCGGGAGGGCTCCTGGACGTACTTCGACCTCGGCAAGCAGGCCGACAGCGTGACCGGCGGGCCGCTGCGGTCGTTCGGCGCACTCGTCTCGCGCACCGCGGTCGGCCCCGACGGCGTGGTGCTGGCGCGCTTCGACGCGGCCCGCGCGAGCCTGACCGGCGAGGGCGACGAGCTGGACCTCTCCGGCACCAGGGTCGAGCCGGCGCTCGAGTGCCTCGGGGAGGTCGCGGCGGCTCGACTGATCCCGGGGACCTTCACCCACAACCCGGCGGCGAGCCCGGAGCTGATCGCGATGGGAGTCCGCTCGCCGCGCGACCGGGACCCGCCCCGTGAGGTCCTCTGCGCGGTCGACGACAGCGAGGAGAGGGCGGACGCCCGCGGCGCGGCGCTCGAGGCCGCATTCGCCGAGGGGGCGAGCGACCCGGTCACCGGCCGGCCGATGGCCGCGCTGGCGTCCGCGGGCGAGGTCGGGATCGAGCGGGACGGCGAGCATTGGGTGACCCGCGTCGAGCTCGAGCCGCCCCGGGGCGCCGAGCCCGGCTTCCTCTTCGCCGGGTTCGTGCGCGGGAGCGTGCTGACCTACCTCGGCGCAGCGCGGCCGGTGCCCCGCGAGGGCTAGGCCCGCGAGACGTACTCGCCGCTGCGCGTGTGCACGCGGACCCGCTCCCCCTGCTCGATGAAGAGGGGCACCTGGACGACCACGCCGGTCTCCAGGGTCGCCGGCTTGGTGCCGCCGCCGGAGGCGGTGTCGCCCTTGACGCCCGGGTCGGTCTGGGAGACGGTCAGCTCGACCGCGCTCGGGACCTGGACGTCGCTGGGCTGCTCATCGACGAGCAGGAGGTCCACGTCCGAGTTGGGCGGCACCCACTTGAGCGCCTCGGCGGCGACGGACTTCGGGATCTCGACCTGCTCGTAGCTCGAGTTGTCCATCAGGACGACGTTCTCGCCGGACTCGTAGAGGTACTGCATCTTCTTCGTCTCGGTCCGGACGGGCCGGAACTTCTCGCCGGCCTTGAAGGTCTTGTCGATGACGGCCCCATCCTCGACCCGCCGCAGCTTCGAGCGCACGAAGGCGCCGCCCTTGCCCGGCTTCACGTGCTGGAACTCGACGACCTTGAAGACCTTGCCGTCGATGTCGATGTGGGTTCCGTTCTTGAACTGGTTGGTGGAGATCACGGCGTCGCAGGGTAGCGGCAAGCTCCCGGCGAACCCCACCCCGCCCCCGAACCCGTAGTCGCCACGCTGGGCAGGCCGGGACACGTGTGGAATTCTGAGTACATGGCGAGTCTTGCTGACAAGTTCCTGCCTGCCTACGATGTCTCCGATTCGGTGGCGACCGTGGTCAACGCCGAGCCGGACGACGTGTGGCGAGCCCTCATGGAGGTCGACATGGTCGAGGTCGGCAAGCGCAAGAAGATCGCGGGAACCCTGATCGGGCTGCGAGTGCTGCCGCTCCTGGTGACGCGCATGCTGCGCGGAGAGAGGCCGCCCGCGGCTCCGAAGCGCATGACCCTCAAGGACAGCGCTGAGATCCCCGCCGCGGACGGCGGTTGGGTCCTGCTCGAGGAGCGCCCGGGCGAGGAGCTCGCCCTGGGTCTCGTCGGGCGCTTCTGGCGGCCGGTGATCGACTATCGGGCCGTCGCCGCCGAGGACTTCGCCGCGTTTGCCGAGGCCGGCTACGCGAAGACCGTCTACGCCCTCGGCGTGAAGCCGATCGATGCGGGTAGCGCCCTGCTGAGCGCAACGATGCGAACCGCGACGACCGACGAGGACGCGCGGCGCCGTTTCCGGCGCTACTGGACCCTCGGGGTCGGGTCGGGAGCGAGGATCCTGGTCAACGGGGTCCTCGACCTCGCCTGCGAGGCCGCCGAGCGCGGTGGGATCGACACCGGCGCGAGGCAGCCGGCGTGAGGAGGGAGAGCGTATGGCCAAAGCACGAGGTGGCGGCGGGGATGGGAACGGCAAGCCGGCGCTCGTGGCCTACGGCAGCAAGCACGGGTCGACGCGCGAGATCGCCGAAGCGATCGCGAAGGAGCTCGGCAAGCGGGGGATGAAGGCCGACTGCCTGGCCGCGGACGACGTCGACTCGGTCAAGCCCTATGGCACCGTCGTACTCGGCAGCGCCGTGTACATGAAGCGCTGGCGCAAGGACGCCCGCCGCCTGCTCTCCAGGGAGGGGAAGCGACTGGCCGGCCGGGATCTCTGGATCTTCAGCTCGGGGCCGTGCGGAGAGCAGAAGGAGGAGGACAAGGACGACTCCTCGTGGCTCGAGCCTCCGAAGGTCGTCAAGCAGGCCGAGAAGCTCGGCGCGCGCGAGCACGTAGTCTTCGGCGGGCGCGTGCCGCTGGAGCCGTCCAACTTCGTCGAGCGCGCGATGCTCGAGAACACTCCCGACGAGTTCAAGGACCTGCGCGACTGGGACGAGATCCGGGCCTGGGCGCGGAAGATCGCGGACGGCGCGTGAGCGCGCGGGGGACGTGAACAGCCTCACCCGTGCGGTCGTCGCGCTCGGCGGCAACGCGCTGCTGCGCCGCGGCGAGCCGCTCGAAGCCGCGACCCAGGCGCACGCCGCACATGACGCGGCGCGGATCCTGGCGCGGGCGTCGCTGGGCCACCGGCTCGTCGTCACCCACGGCAACGGACCGCAGGTCGGACTGCTGGCGCTGATGAGCGAGGCCTATCCCGACACCGAGCCGTACCCGCTCGACGTGCTCGGCTCGGAGAGCGTCGGCCAGATCGGCTATGTGCTCGAGATGCAGCTCGACAACCTCATCGACCACCAGGACACGGTCGCGCTGATCACCAGGGTGGTCGTCGACGAGGACGATCCCGCCTTCGGCTCGCCGAGCAAGTTCATCGGGCCGGTGTACGGCGAGGCCGAGGCGCGCGCCGCGGCCGACAGGCACGGCTGGTCGGTGAAGCCCGACGGCGATCGTTGGCGGCGCGTCGTGCCCTCGCCCGAGCCGCGCCGGATCGTGCAGCTCGGCGCGATCCGCAGCCTGATCGACGGCGGCTACCTGGTCGTCTGCGCCGGCGGCGGCGGCGTGCCGGTGGTCGAGGACGCCGCAGGGAGGCACAGTGGCGTCGAGGCGGTGATCGACAAGGACCTCGCCTCGTCGCTGCTCGCCAGCGAGCTGGGAGTCGATCAGCTGATCCTCGCGACCGACGTCGAGGCCGTGTTCGAGGGATACGGCACCGGCGACCAGCGGGCGATCGCGCGGGCGACACCGGCCGGGCTTCGGCAGCGCGACTTCCCGGCCGGCTCGATGGGCCCGAAGGTGGAGGCCGTGTGCCGCTTCGTCGAGCGAACCGGTGGCCGCGCGGCCATCGGCAGCCTCGACCAGGTGCTCGAGTTGCTCGAGGGCACCGCGGGCACACAGGTATGGGCCGAGGGGCCGGACATCGAGTACGCGTAGGAGGGATCGGCGGCCGGCCGCGCCCCCTGACATGCCCGGAGCGGGCTCGCACGGCTCCGGCCCGGCCTACCTATACGGTGCGGCTCCATGGACGGAGTGGACCCCACATCGGTCCTGGTCATAGTCGTGATCGCGGCCCTCGCCGGGCTGATCGTGATGGCGGTCTCTCCGAAGCTCGCCATCCCGGTGGTCGTGGTCGAGCTGCTGCTCGGAATCGTGATCGGCCCGGAGGCGCTGGACCTCGCCAAGGTCGACGCGACCACGGAGTTCCTGGGCGACCTCGGCCTGGGGATGCTGTTCTTCTTCGCCGGCTACGAGATCGACTTCGAGCGGATCAAGGGCAAGCCGCTGAAGCTCGGGGCGGCGGCCTGGGCCCTCTCCCTCGTCCTCGCCTACGGGATCGGCGGCGCGCTGGCGGCGGCGGGGGTCGTCGTCTCCTACCTCTACACCGGCTCGGCGATGGCGACGACCGCGATCGGGACCCTGATTCCCATCCTCCGCGACGCCGGGGAGCTCAAGACCCGCTTCGGCACCTACCTGCTGGCGGGCGGCGCGATGGGCGAGTTCGGGCCGATCCTGCTGATCACGCTGATCCTCTCGACCGCCAACCCCGTCCACGAGGCGCTGATCCTGATCGTCTTCGTCGCGGCGGCCGTGTTCACCGGGGTGCTCGCCGTGCGCTCGGCCTGGAGGGGATGGCCTCTCCTGGAGCGCACCCTGGAGACGAGCAGCCAGCTCGCTGTGCGCCTCGCGGTCGTGCTCGTGTTCGGGCTCGTCGCGCTGGCCGCGAACCTCGGCCTCGACCTCCTGCTCGGCGGCTTCGTCGCGGGGATGATCACCCGGCTCGCGCTGCGGGGCCGCGAGGTCACGGTGCTCGAGTCGAAGCTGACCGCGGTCGGCTACGGCCTGCTGATCCCGTTCTTCTTCGTGACCAGCGGAATGGAGTTCGACATCGACGCGCTCACCTCGTCGGCCGAAGCGGTGCTGAAGATGGCGATGTTCGTCGTCCTCTTCCTGGTGGTGCGCGGGACGCCGGCGCTGGTCCTCTACCCGCGGCAGATGGCCTCGCTCCGCGACCGGGCCGCGCTCGCCTTCTTCTACGCGACGGAGCTGCCGCTGGTGGTCGCGATCACGACGATCGCCGTCGACAGCGGCCACATGCGCACCGACACGTCCGCGGGCCTGGTCGGCGCCGCGATCATCTCGTCGCTCGCCTACCCGCTGATCGCCCTACGGCTGCGGCGCGACGGCGAGCCCGAGCCCCAGCCCGCCTGACGCGCTCAGCTCGGCAACCCGCGCCTCGAGCGCGTCGGCGCGCACGTGCGGGAACAGCCCGTAGGCCGGCGGCGGGTCGAGCGGGTCGATGTGGTCCTGGACCCAGAAGCCGAAGTCGCCGTGGAGGAGCTGCGCGCAGCGCTCCGCCGTGAGGGGGCCGAAGGACGACTCCGCCAGCTCGCTCGCTGCGGCGTCCACGTGCGCGATCACCGGCTCGATCCGCTCCCGGCCCCACTCCACCCAGTCCCCCTCCCCCTTCCCGTACGAGGTGCCGTCGCTGTGGGCGACGAAACCGCAGTCCGCCAGCTCGCGGGCGCGCTCCTGCTCGGCCGCGCACGCCTGCCTGGATCCTCGGAACGAGGGCAGGTCCTCGTAGAGGTCCGGGCGCAGCCGCCGCGCGAATCGCTTCACCAGCCCCGACGACCTGTAGCCGCCGAGATGCTGCTCGAAGCGCCGCTCCGGGCTGCGCGCGCTCGACCCGACGTACAGCCAGGGCAGCCTCGGATCCCGCCGCCGGCCGGCGGCGCGGTCCAGCTCGATCACGTACACGCGCGAGGCCATCTCCCCATCAGTTCGGCGCGCGGCGATGATTTCCCGGTCCGGCGCGTGTCTCGGTTCCCGCGCGAGGAGGAGCGGCGTCAGCCGACGAGGGTCAGCTCCTTGGGCAATCCGCTCAGGACCCGAGGTCCGTCAGCCTCGACCACGACGAGGTCCTCGATGCGGACGCCGAAGCGCCCGGCGAGGTAGACGCCGGGCTCGACCGTGACGACGTTGCCCTCGCGCAGGTCGTCGGTCGAGCTCGGGGAGAGGCGCGGGCCCTCGTGGACCTCGAGGCCGACCCCGTGGCCGAGGCCGTGGCCGTATTGGTCGCCGTGGCCGGCGGCCCTGATCAACTCGCGTGAGGTGTCGTCGGCGGCCTTGCCGGAGATACCGGGGCGAATGGCCTCGAGCGCGGCGCCCTGGGCGGCCAGCACCAGCGCATGGACGGCGCGGGCGTCGTCGTTCAGCTCGCCGGTCGCGAAGGTCCGGGTGCAGTCCGAGCAGTAGCCGTCGAGCAGCGCGCCCATGTCGAACACGACCAACTCGCCGGGCCCGATCTCGCGCTCGGCGGGCTCGGCGTGCGGCAGCGCGCCGTTCGGGCCGGCGGCGACGATCGGCGGGAAGGAGGGCTCGGCGCCAAGCTCCCGGATCCGGGCCTGGACGTCGCGGGCGACGTCGATCTCGCGGCGCCCGGCCAGGCCGCGCTCCATCGCCCAGCGGTAGACGTCGTCGGCGAGCTCCGCAGCCGCCGCGATCCGCTCGACCTCGGCGGCGTCCTTGACGGCGCGCAGCTCCTCGACCAGGCCGCCGGCGGCGACCAGCTCGACGTCCTCTCCCACCTCATCGCCGAGCTTGTCGCGCTGGCGGACGCTCAGCTTGTGGTCCTCGAAGCCGACCCGCCCGCTCATGCGGCGCGCGATCTGCGGCAGGAGGTCGCGCTCGGCCTCCGGCCGCTCCCAGCCCTCGCCCACCTCGGACTCGGCGCGCTCGGTGTAGCGGAAGTCGGTGAAGAAGACGCGTTCCTCCGCGCCGACCAGGCAGGCTCCGTTCGTGCCCGTGAAGCCGGTGAGGTAGCGGACGTTGACCAGGTCCGAGACGAACAGCAGGTCGAGCTCGCGCTCGCCGAGCAGCCCGGCGAGGCGCGCGCCGCGGCCGTCGGCTGAGGTCGGGTCCGCCATCAGGACGAGGCCTCGAGGTGGCCGGCGACGATCTCCAGCGCCTCGCGGTACCCGTCGGGGCCCTTGCCGTAGATCCGGCCGATCCGCGACTCGAGCCCGTCGAACACGGAGACCTTCCGGAACTCCTCGCGCTTCGAGACGTCGGACAGGTGGATCTCGACGGCCGGCACGCCGCTGAACTCGAGCGCGTCGCGGATCGCCCACGAGTAGTGGGTCCAGGCGCCCGGGTTGAGGATCGCCGCGTCGGCGATCTCGGGCAGACGGTGCAGGTGCTCCACGTACTCGCCCTCGTGGTTGGACTGGAAGAAGGCCACCTCGAGGCCGAGCTGGGTGGCGAAGCGCTTGATCTTGACCTCCAGCTCGGGCAGGGTCAGGCCGCCGTAGTGGAGCGGGTCGCGGCTGCCGAGCATGTCGAAGTTGACCCCGTGCAGGACCTCGACGCGGTTGTTGACGGTGGCGCTCATCCGTACAGCTCCTCGATCGACGCCCGCACCCTATCCGCGTCGACGCGCTGTCCCCAGCGGGGCTCACCCGGGCGCTCGAGCAGGACGAACCCGATCCCGGCGCCGGTCGCCTTCTTGTCGCGCGACATCGCGCTGAGGACGTCGTCCACCTCGAGGGCGGGGTCGAGCCTGGTCGGCAGGTCGTGGCCGGCGAGGAGCTCCGCGACCTCCGCGCGGAGATCGCCGGCGCCCGAGAGCCGCAGCGCCGCCAGCAGGCCGAGCCCGACCGCCTCGCCGTGGCGGTAGCGCCCGTAGCCGCCCGCGGTCTCGATCGCGTGGCCGACGGTGTGCCCCAGGTTGAGGGTGGCGCGCCGGCCGGAGTCGCGCTCGTCGGCGGCGACGACGCCGATCTTGGTCCGCGCGCAGGCGAAGATCACGTCGCCCAGCCCCGCGGGGTCGAGGCTCTCGAGCGAGCGCACCCGCTCCCACAGCTCGCCGCCCGCGAGCAGGGCCGTCTTGACGACCTCGACGAAGCCCGCGGCCATCTCCTCAGCCGGCAGGGTCTCGAGCGCCGCCGGATCGGTCAGCACGGCGAGAGGCTGGTGGTAGGCGCCGACGTAGTTCTTGGCCTCGGGGAGGTCCACGCCCGTCTTGCCGCCGTAGGCGGAGTCCACCTGCGCGACCAGGGTCGTCGGGACCTGTACCACCGGGAGGCCCCGCTGGTAGGTCGCGGCGCAGAACCCGGCGAGGTCCCCGACCACCCCGCCGCCGAGGGCCACCACGAGGTCGTCGCGGCGCGCCCCCCCGCGGGCGAGCTCGCCCAGCACCCGCTCGGCCTCGGCCATCGTCTTCGAGGCCTCGCCTCCCGGGACCTCGATCGCCGCCACCACCTCGCCCAGCCCTTCGCGGAGGTCGGCCGGCGGCGCAGGGTCGGCGATCAGGAAGGTCCGCGCAGGCAGCGCCGAGGGGGTGGCCGCCCGGGCGGCGCCGAGCGCGCCGAGCGATCCCCGGCCGACGATCGCCGGGTAAGACCCGCCGGCCGTCCGCGCCCAGATCATCCGGGTGTCGGGCAGGCCGCGCATGGCGGCCAGCCACGGCGCCGCGGAGGCGCCCGTCTCGGACCCGCCGTCGGGCAGGATCGCCCGCGCGAGCGACTCGTACAGGGGCCGCCGCGCCTCGAAGCGGCGCGAGAACTCGGTGCGGTCCGCCGCCAGCGGGCGCGAGCGATCGACCGAGGCGCGGGCCCAGGCGACCTCCTCGTCGACGTCGCACCAGACGCAGAGATGGCCGCGCAGGGCCGCGCGGACCCCCTCGGACTCGACGGCCCCGCCGCCGAGAGCGACCACGAGCGGGCCTTCCCGCTCGACGCCCGGGTCGAGCAGGCGGGCGACCAGCTCCTCCTCCCGGCGCCTGAACTCCGCCTCGCCCTCGCGCTCGAACAACTCGGCAATGGGGCCGTGCTCGTGCTCGAAGACCTCGTCGGCGTCCGCGAAGGCGCACCACTCGAGGCGCCCGGCGATCGCCCGCGCTGCGGTGCTTTTTCCCGCCGCCATGAAACCGATGAGGACGATCGCGGGCGACGGGCTCCGGGCGGCTACCTCCGCCATCCGATCCGCTCCTCGTAGGCTGCGATCGCCGCTCGCGCGTCGTCGATGTGGTCGCCGCCGAACTTCTCGCGGTAGGCGCCGGCCAGGACCAGGGCGACCATCGCCTCGGCGACGACGGCCGCGGCTGGAACGACGGTCGAGTCGGTGCGCTCGCGCATCGCCTGCGCGGGCTCCTTGGTCTCGGTGTCGACGGAGCGGAGCGGCTGGGTCATGGTCGAGATCGGCTTGATCGCGGCCTGGACGATCAGCGGCTCGCCGTTGGTCATCCCGCCCTCGAGCCCCCCCGCGCGGTTCGTCTCGCGGTACCAGCCGCGCTCGGGCGAATGGAAGACCTCGTCGTGGGCCTCGGATCCCGGGCGGCCCGCCACGTCCCAGGCCTCGCCGAGGGCGACGCCCTTGACCGACTGGATCGAGCAGATCGCCTGCGCCAGGCGGCCGTCCAGCTTCGCGTCCCAGGCGACGTGGGAGCCGAGCCCTGGGGTGAGCCCGAAGGCACGGACCTCGAACTTGCCGCCGAGGCTCTCGTTCTCCTTGCGCAGCCTGTCGATCTCCTCGACCATCGCGGCGGAGACCTCGGCGTCGAGGCAGCGCACCGGGTCGTCGTCGACACCGTCGAAGTCGGAGATCTCCATCACGTCGCGCTGGGGCGCCGACACCGACGCGATCTGGAGCACGTGGCTGCGGATCTCGACCCCGAGCGCGCGCAGGAACTCCTTGGCGAGACCGCCCGCGGCGACGCGCGCCGCGGTCTCCCGGGCGCTGGCGCGCTCGAGCACATTGCGCACGTCCGTGAAGCCGTACTTCTGGAGCCCGGCGAGGTCGGCGTGGCCGGGGCGCGGGAGGTGCGACTCCTCGACCTCCTCGTCGACGGGCCAGGGGTTCATCCGCACGTCCCAGTTCGGGTAGTCGCGGTTGGCGACCAGCAGCGCGATCGGGGCTCCGAGCGTGAAGCCGTGGCGCACGCCGGAGCGGACCTCGACCGAGTCGCTCTCGATCTTCATACGGCCGCCGCGCCCGTGGCCGAGCTGGCGCCGCGCCATGTCGCGATCGAGGGCCTCGCGGTCCAGCCGCAGGCCCGCGGGCAGGCCCTCGACGACCGCGACCAGGCCCGGTCCGTGCGACTCGCCCGCCGTTGTGAAGCGCAGTTCCATGGCGGCAAGGCTATCCGGGGGGTCCTCTCCCGGCAGCACGACCTCCACCGCCCCTGCGAGGATCCCGGGATGGCCGCCCGCCGCCTCCTCATCGTGATGCTGGTCCTGCTCGGGGTCTCGACCCTCGCCGCGGCGCTGGTGCCGCCGCAGGCGTTCCGCGAGGACACCGGCAGCACGACGACCGCGACCGAGGCGACCGAGACGGCGCCGCCGCCCGGCGCCACCCCCGCCGGCGAGGCCGTGCAGGTGCGGATCTTCGTCGGCGGCAGGAAGATCCCGGTGGTCCCGCTCCCCCTCGGCGACCAGCTCTCGCTGACCGTGTGCAGCCGCGAGACGACGGACCTGCTCGAGATCCCGCTGATCGGGCGGGTGGAGCCGATCACCCCCGGCGTGCCCACCTACTTCAACCTGCTGCCCGACCGGAAGGGCAGCTACGCGATCCGATTCGTCGAGGGCGATGCCGTCGCGGCGCGCATCGAGGTCGAGCCTAGGAAGCCTGGAGCTCCTGCGGAACCAGGTCCAGCTGCAAAGACCGGCTGCCCCGCACCAACTCCACAGTGACGCCCCGGCCGATCCGCTCGGCAACCATCAGCCGCTGAAGGTCGCCGACGTCGCTCATCGGCTCGCCGTCGACCGCCACGATCACGTCCTCGGCGCGCAGGCCGGCGCGGGCGGCGGGGCTGCCCTCCACCACCTCGACCACCTCGATGCCCTTCTCACGGCCGAGGCGGCTCGCCGCCCGCGGTGGCAGCGGCCGGGAGCCGCCGACGATCCCGAGGTAGGCGCGGCGGACGCGCCCGTCGCTGAGCAGCGCCGAGACGATCTTGCGCGTGGCGTCGTTGATCGGGACGGCCAGTCCGAGCCCGATGCCGGCCACCGCGGTGTTGACGCCGACCACGCGACCGAGCCCGTCGGCGAGGGCTCCGCCGGAGTTGCCCGGATTGAGCGCCGCGTCCGTCTGGATCACGTTCTCCACGAGGCGGCTCGCCGAGCCCGAGCGCGTCGGCAGCGAGCGGCCGAGCGCGGAGACCACTCCGGCCGTGACGGTGCCGGCGAGTCCCATCGGGCTGCCGATCGCGACGACGAGCTGGCCTACGCGGAGCGAGTCCGCGTCGCCGAGTGTCGCCGGCTCGAGGTCCGACGCATCGGCTCGGACCACGGCGAGGTCGGAGAGGGCGTCGGCTCCCACGACCTCGGTGCGCAGCTCGCGCCCGTCGGCGAACGAGGCGCGGACGCCGTCGTCTCCCTGGGCGACCACGTGGGCCGAGGTGAGCATGTATCCGTCGGGCGCGATCGAGACGGCGCTGCCGCCGCCCTCGCGGCGGCCGCGGCGCGTGCGGCGCGCGACGGCGAGGTGAGCCACCGACGGGCGCAGCGCGTCGGCGACGCCGGTGACCGTCCGCGAGTACGCGTCGAAGGCGTCGGCGTCGGGCAGGTGCGGCTCATCGCTCTCGGCGCGTGCGGCTTCGCCGTCCCCGGTGATCAGCCTCAACCCTGTCACTTACGCAAAGTTAGCAAGCGGCCGCCGGCAGGTAGCCGCGAGCACGGCCGAGCGGCGCCAGCAGCCTGAGCGCGCCGCGCACGATCGGCGCCGGGCCGACCGCGAGCCGGAAGACGTCATCGAACTCGGTCAGCAGAGCGGCGAACGCGAGCGGGCCCGGCATGCCGTCCCGCCCGACCCGTCCCTGCCGCTGGAGCGCGTCGATCGCGGCGAACCACTGCTCCGTGCGGCCGCCGGGGCGGGTCTGCCAGACGACGCGCGCGTGGTCCTCCCCCGGGTTCCACATCTGGTGCACGGCCCCGCGCGGGATCGCGATCGTGTCGCCGGGACCGAGCTCGCGCTCCTCACCCTCGACGCGGACGCGCAGCCTGCCGTCGAGGACCTCGAAGCGCTCGTCCTGGGCCGGGTGCAGGTGCTTCGGCGGCGGCTTGCTCGCAGGGCCGTAGGTCGCCAGGACCTCCAGCAGCTCGGGGGTGCTGGCACGGACCTCCACGGACTCCGTCGGGGTGATCTTCAGCGTGCGGGACATGGGCTCAGCCTCCTTGATCCAAAGTTATCTCGATACTGACCAGCAAGGGCCGCAAGCTGGCCGACGAAGCGGTCATCCGGCACGTCGAGAACGAGGCCGAGATGCTGTCGCCGCTGACCGAGTCCGAGCGCGCCGAGCTCGAACGCCTGCTGCGGAAGCTCGGCGCCTAACCGCGGCGGGCGGCCTCGCGCATCACATCGAGCGGCGGCTCCAGCCCGGTCCAGATCCGCAGCGACTCCGCGCCCTGCCGGACCAGCACCTCCAGGCCGTCGACGACGTCCGCGCCGCGCTCGCGCGCCGCGGTGACCAGCGCGGTCGCGCCCGTGTGCGCGTAGACGAGGTCGAGCACCGCCGTCTCGCCGATGCTCTCGAGCTCGAGCGGCAGCGCCTCGAAGGGGTCGTCGTCCGGCTCGAGGCCGATCGCCGTGCAGTTGACGAGAAGGTCGTAGTGCCCGCTCCGAGCAGCCTCCTCGCTTCCGGCCGAGAGGCGGGCCCCGTTGGCCACCACGCCGGAGAGGCTCGAGACGAGCTCGGCGGCCCGTTCCCCCGTCCGGTTCCAGACCTCGACCGCGGCGCCCTGGGTCGCCAGCGCCCAGACCGCTGCGCGAGCGGAGCCGCCGGCGCCGAGGACGAGCGCGCGCGAGCCGGCGACGGTGCGGCCCAGCGCGGCGAGCATGCCGGGAGCGTCGGTGTTGTCCGCGCGGATGCCGCCGTCGTCGCGGAACGTGAGCGTGTTCGCGGCGCCGATCTCCGTCGCCGCCGCCGACGCGTCGTCCGCCAGCGCCAGCGCCGCCTCCTTGTGGGGAATCGTGACGTTCGCGCCGACGAACCCCTCCGCGGGCAGCGCGCGGGTCAGCTCGGCGAAGTCGGCCGGCGGCATCCGGATCGCCTCGTAGGTCCACTCGCCGCCGAGCCCGAGCGCCGCGAGCGCCGCGCTCTGCATCACCGGCGAGCGAGAGTGGGCGACCGGGTCGCCGAGCACGGCCAGCCGTTTCATCGCGCGATCACTCGCAATCGGTGGGCGAGCCGCCCTCGGCCTGCAGCGCCTGCTGGTACTCGGCCGCCAGCCGCTCGAATTCCGCCTCGCTGGCCGTGAACGAGTGCTCTCCGCAGGTGCCGGGCTTGACCACGAAGTAGAGGTAGTTGACCTGGGCCGGCCGCGCGGCCGCCTTGACCGCCGCCAGCCCCGGGTTGCCGATCGGCGTCGGGGTCAGGCCCGCGTTGATGCGCGTGTTGTACGGCGTGTCGGCGTCGAGCTGCGCCTGGGTGATCTGCTCGGTGTAGTTCTGCGTCTCGAAGCGGGTCGTCGCGTCGATCCCGAGCGGGATGCCCTTGCTGAGGCGGTTGTAGATGACCGCGGCGACGTCGTCGCGCTCGGAGCCGACCATGACCTCCTTGTCGATCATCGAGGCGATGATCAGGACGTCGTAGATCGTCAGGTTCTTCTTCTTCGCGTAGCTCATGTCGACCCGGGAGATGTTGTCCCGGAAGGCCTGGAGCTGCTGGTCGACCAGGCTGGGCACGCGCTGCGTCTCGTCCGGCGGCAGCTCGTAGGTCGCGGGGAAGAGGAAGCCCTCGAGGCTGGCGCTCCCGGCCCCGTAGCGGCGCGGGTCGAAGCTCTTCGGCGCCGCCTCGGTGAGCCGCAGGTACTCGTCGCTGGAGACGCCCTCCGGCAGCACTTGGGCGGCGATCTGGTTGCGGTCGAGCCCCTCGGGGATCGTCACGCTGAGGATGCCCGGCTCAGCGGTGCTGGTGAGCTGGTCGATGGCCGCGCCGTAGCTCATCCCCGACGCGAGCGTGTAGGTGTCGGCCTGGATGTCGTCGGCCTTGCCGGCGAGGCGCAGGCGCCACTCGAACAGGCGGGCGCTGGTGACCACGCCCTGCTCGTCGAGGATCTTCGCGATGTCGGCCGCGTCCGAGCCCTCCGGGATCTCGACCGTGACCGACCCCTCCCCCTTGCCGTCGCCGGCGAAGGGCTGGAAGAAGGCGACGAGGAACCAGACCAGCAGGATCCCGACCAGGGCCGCGACCCCGGCGGCGATGCGGCGGCGGTGGAAGTTGCCGGCCCTGGGCGCACGCGGCGACCGCGGTGGCCGGCCCCCGCCGGGGCGGCGAAGCCGGCGTCCGGCCCGCGGCGCCGCCTGTTCGCCGGTGGTGGGCGGAGGCGGCACGGCCTGCTCGCCCTTCGTCGGCGGCGGGGCAGGTCGTTCGGCGGTCGGCGGTGGCGGCGGCGCCCGCTCGCCCGTGGGCGCCGGCGCGGCGGCCCGCTCGCCCGTCGCGGGCTCCTCGCGCTTGCGGCGCAGGCGGCCGAAGGACCCGGTGATGCCGCGCTCGCCCTTCGGCGTGGCCGCGCGCTTCGGGCCGCGGCCCTTGCGGCGCTGCTCGCGCTCGCGGCGGCGGCGCTCGCGCTCGAGCGCCGCCGGATCGTCACGGCCGAACTCGTCCGTGTCGGGCTGCAGCTCGCCGGGCCCGCTCAGGTTGCCCTCGGGGTCCACGAACCAGTCGCCGTCGCCGCGCTCAGGCGTCACCGGAGGACCGGCTGGCGAGGTAGGACTCGAGCAGGTGCGCCGCCGCCAGGGAATCGTGCTCGGCTCTGGCCCCGGCGCGAGCGCTCCGCTCGGCGAGACTGGTCGTCAGCCGCTCGTCGTACATCTCTACGGGCACTTCGATCAGACCCCCCAGCTCTTCCGCAAAGGCCCGGGTCAGGTGGGCCTGGGCGCCCTCCTCCCCGCTCAGGGAGACGGGCAAACCCACAACGACACGCGCGGCATCGTATTCGGCGACGAGGGCTGCCACGTCACGGGGCTCCGGCGGGGACACCGCCCGGATCGGGGTGACGACCGTCTGGGTCGGGTCCGAGACGGCCGCGCCGCAGCGCGCGGTTCCGTAGTCGAGCGCGAGCACCCGCATCAGCCGATCACCCGACGGGCTCAGCCGAGCTTCGAGGCAATCGCCTCGCGCGCGGCGGCCAGGGCCTCGCCGAGCTTCGAAGGGTCTCGTCCACCGGCCTGCGCGACGTTGTCCCGGCCGCCTCCGCCGCCGCCGATCAGCCCGGCCGCGCCCCTGATCACCTCGGCGGCCGACAGGCCGGCCTCCTGGGCGTCCGGCCCGAAGCTGGCGACGAGGGCGGCCTTGCCGTCCCCGGCCGCGCCCAGCACCACGGCGCCGCCGTCGCCGAGCTTCGCGCGCACGCGCTCGGCGATCTGGAGCAGCTCCTTCGGGTCCAGCTCGCGCCCGGCCGACGCGCCGGCGTCGGCGCTCAGGAGCTGGAGCTCGCCGGCGGGCTCGGCCGCGCCGGAGAGCTCCGTCACGACCTTGTCGATGTCCGCCGCGCCGGCGCTCTTGGTGGCCTTCTCCAGCTCCTTCAGCCGCTCGCGGGCCCTACGCGCGCCCGCGACGGGATCCTGCTCGGCCCCGAGGACGCGGCCGACCTCGCCGAGCTGACGGGCGCGCTCGCGGAACCAGTCGATCGCGCTCGGCCCGGTGAGCGCCTCGATGCGGCGCACGTTGGCCGCGCTCGAGCCCTCGGAGCTGATCGCGAAGATGCCGACCTCGGCGGTGTTGGCGACGTGCGTGCCGCCGCAGAGCTCGCGCGAGACGTCCTCGACCTCGACCACGCGCACCCACTCGCCGTACTTCTCGCCGAAGAGCGCCATCGCACCGAGGCGCTCGGCCTCCGCGCGCGACATCTGCATGGCGCGCACCGGCTGGCTGGCCTTGATCCAGGCGTTGACGAGGTCGCCGACCTCGCTCATCTCCTCCGCGCTGAGCGCGGCGCCGTGGGTGAAGTCGAAGCGGAGCTTGTCGGGGCGGACGGCCGAGCCCGCCTGGCGCACGTGCGGGCCCAGCACATGTCGGAGCGCCGCGTGCAGGAGGTGGGTCGCGGTGTGGTTGCGCATCGTCGCGTGGCGGGTCTCCCGCTCGACCTCGGCCTCGACGTGCGCGCCCGGCGGAGGCGGGTCGCCCTCGGGCTCCAGCGCCAGCGCCTGGTCATCGCCGATGCGGTAGACGTCGGCGACGCGGGCCGACCCGCCGTCCCAGCGCACCAGCCCGGCGTCCGCGACCTGGCCGCCGCCCTCCGCGTAGAAGGGGCTCTCCTCCAGCTTGGCGAGAACGCGGCCGTCGTCCGGCTCGGCGGCCAGCAGGCTGGTCTCGGCGCGGAGCTTCTCGTAGCCGACGAAGCGCGAGGGCGGCGCCTCGGAGGCGAACGCGAGGACGGCGCCGTGGTGGTCCTCGGAGCCGTGGGCGGTGGCGCTGCCGGTGCGGGCGCGGCTGCGCTGCTCCTCCATCAGCTCCTCGAAGCCCTGGTCGTCGACCGAGAGGCCCTCGTCGGCGAGCAGCTCCTTGGTCAGGTCGTAGGGGAAGCCGTAGGTGTCGTGCAGGCGGAAGGCGTCGGCGGCGTCGACCCAGGAGGTCTCCTCTCCCCTCGCGCTCTCGATCAGCTCGCGCAGCATCTGGGTGCCGCGGTCGAGCGTGCGGCCGAAGCTCTCCTCCTCGTCGCCGACCCAGCGCACGACCGTGTCGGCCTCTGCGGCCAGCTCGGGGTAGGCGGGACCGAGGATGTCGAGGGCGCGCTCGGCGAAGCGGCTCATGAACGGGGGCTCGAGCCCGAGGGTGCGGCCCTGCTGGATCGCGCGGCGCATGACCCGGCGCAGGACGTAGCCGCGGTCCTCGTTCGAGGGCACGACGCCGTCGGCGAGCAGGAACGGCGTCGCTCGCGTGTGGTCGGCCAGGATCCGCAGCGCCCGCTCGTCCGGCCGGCTCTCCGTCGCCAGCTCGCGGCCGA
>DASSYK010000004.1:0-29233 GCA_035703345.1 Solirubrobacterales bacterium | reverse complement strand
CTACCGCCGGGCGGTGGACGGAACCATTCGAGCTGCCGCTAGCGCTCGCCGGCGCGCCAGCGCTCGGCGATCTGGCGCGGGTCCGTGCGCAGCTCGACCCGACCGCAGTCGCTGCAGACCAGTGCCCTGACCTCGGTGCGGGTCGGGGTCCTGATCATGCCGGAGGTCTGGGAGACGATCGCGTGGAGCTCGCCGCTGCCGCCGCCGGTGATCGTGTCGAGCCTGACCGGCCCGATCACCTCGCCGCCGCACTCCCCGCAGGTCCGCTCGGCCATGACGCGACCCTACAGCCAGCGCTCGTCGAGGCGGCGTGCAGTAGGTGCCGTTGGCCTCGGGCTCCTCCTCGATCGTGACGTCGGGGGCCCCGGCCTCGCGCAGGGCGGCCCAGCCACTCAGCCGCGCGCCGCGCGCCCTCCGAGGCGGAGGGCCGGTCGATCGCCGCGAGCTCGTCGAGCTCCGCGCGGAGCCGCGCCGGATCGGGTTTCACCTCGTCTCGCCCGCGAAAAGTCGGTGTCTCAGGCACGCGGGAGCGAAAACTACCCAGCTCTGAGGTCAAAGCAACGGCGCCCGCGGCCGACTGAATCCTCGATGAACCTGCGACTCGACCCGCGCGCGCACGCCCCGCGCGCCCTCGCCGTGCAGGCGATGGGCATCCTCTGCGTGGCCGGCGGCCTGCTGGCGGCGGCCACCGCGGTGGTCCCCCCGGCGACCGCGGGGTCGGAGGCCGTGACCGTCGCCGTCGGCGCGGCTTCGGCCCTGGCGGGAGTGCTACTGCTGGTCGGCCGCCCGCTGCTCGGTGAGGTGGCGCTGGGCGCGCTGACGCTGCTCGGCACCGCCCTGATCACGTTCTCGACGCACGAGGGAGGCCCCACAGGCGGCACCGCCGACAACGAGATCCTCTACCTCTGGATCGCCCTCTACGCCTTCTACTTCCTCACCCTCCCCAACGCGCTGCTCCAGCTCGCAATCGCGGGCGGCGCCTACGCCTGGCTGGTGTCGGACCTCTCCCCCGCCGACGAGTGGATGACCCAGTGGCTGGTGACGATGTCCACCCTGCTCGTCGCGGGACTCGTGGCCGCCGCGCTCCGCGGGAACCTCTACCGCCTGGTCGACAAGCTCTCCGAGCGAGCCAGCCGCGACGAGCTGACGGGGCTGCTCAACCGGGGCACGCTGATGGAGCGCTTCGAGCTCGAGCACGCGCGCTCGCGCCGCGATGACACCCCGATCAGCATGCTCGCCGTCGACGTGGACGAGTTCAAGGCGCTCAACGACGCGCTCGGCCACCCGACCGGCGACAAGGTCCTGCGCGAGGTCGGAACCACCCTCGAGGATCGGACTCGCGAGATCGACGCCGCAGCGAGGGTCGGCGGCGACGAGTTCGCCGTCCTGCTGCCCGGCGCAGGCGGCCCCGCGGCGATGCTGGTCGCCAAGGACCTGCGCGCGGCGATCGCGCGCTCCCCGGCGATCCGCGAGGTCAACGGCACGGTCAGCGTCGGCGTCAGCACGACCGGCGGGCCCGCCTGCGGGTTCGGCGAGCTCTGGCAGGCGGCGGACGCCGCGATGTACGAGGCGAAGCGCGAGGGGGGCGACGGCGTCCGCTTCCGCAAGGCGGGCGCCCCGGGGCTGCGCGCGGTCGAGCCGCAGGTGCGGCTGGCCGCCCACCCCTAACATCCGCACGGATGCCCGCGGGCGCCATCACGCTCTTTCACGTGCGGGGAATCAGGATCAGCGTCGACTACTCCTGGTTCCTGGTCCTCTTCCTGATCATCTTCTCCCTGTCGGGCTTCTTCCGCGACGTTCTCGACGCCGGCGAGAACGCGATCGGGCCCTACGCGCTGGCCCTCGCGAGCGCCCTGCTCTTCTTCGCCTCGATCCTCCTGCACGAGCTGGGACACGCCGTCGTCGCGATCCGGCGCGGCATCGGGATCGACGGGATCACGCTCTGGATGTTCGGCGGCGTAGCGCGGCTGCAGCGCGACTCGGACTCTCCGGCGACGGAGTTCAAGATCGCGGTGGCGGGCCCGCTGGTGACCGCGGCCATCGTCGTGGTCTGCGTCCTCGCCGGGATCGCCCTCTCGGGCGCCGACGAGTTCCGTGACGCCGCGGTGTACGACGACGCCACCGGGGCCTCGGGCCTCGCCGCGATGATCTCGTGGCTCGCCGGCATCAACCTCCTGGTCCTGATCTTCAACCTCGTCCCCGCCTTCCCGCTGGACGGCGGCAGGATCGCCCGGCCGATCGCCTGGTGGCGGACCGGCGACCGCAGCCGCGCCACCCGCTTCGCCGCCAGCCTGGGGCGCGGCTTCGGCTACATCCTGATCGGCGGCGGCATCTACCTCTTCGTGCTCGGCGACGTCGTCAGCGGGCTCTGGCTCGCCCTCGTCGGCTTCATCCTCAACGGAGCGGCGCGGGGAGCCGTCGCGCAACTCGCCATCACCGACCGCATCGAGGGCGTCTCCGTCGGCGACGTGATGGACCGCCAGCCGGTCGCCATCCCGGTGCGCGTCCCGGTCGAGCGGGCCCTCGACGAGTTCTTCCTCCGGTACCGCTACCCGTGGTTCCCGGTGATCGACGGCGACGCCCGCTTCATCGGGCTGCTCGACCGCGACACCGCGGAGGAGGTCCCGGCCGTCGAGCGCGCGGGCACCACCGTGGGCGAGATCCTCGCCCGCGACGAGGGCTCCCTGACCGTCGCAGACGATGCCCCGCTCGAGACCGTGCTGGGAAACGAGGCGCTGCGGAGGCTGGGCGCGCTGATGGCGATCGACCGCGAGGGACGCCTCAGCGGCGTCATCACCGTCGATGCCGTGGGCCGTGCGCTGCGCGCGCCGTCGGGCTCCACACCCGCGCTGTAGCGGGGCCAAACCCGGCTTCAGCACCAGGGTTTCGGCGGGGACCCGCGGGAGGTGCCTGTATAGGATGGCCCGCGATGCCGAACCACGATGTCTTGGTGATCGGGGCGGGACTGGCGGGTCAGCGCGCTGCGCTGGCGGCCGCCGAGCGCGGTGTCTCGGTCGGGATCATCTCGAAGGTCCACCCCGTGCGCTCGCACTCGAACGCCGCCCAGGGCGGGATCAACGCGGCGCTCCAGGAGGACGACACCTGGGAGTCGCACGCGTTCGACACGGTCAAGGGCTCGGACTACCTGGCCGACCAGGACGCGGTCGAGATCATGTGCAGGGAGGCCCCCGAGGAGCTCCTGCACCTCGAGCACCTCGGCGTTACCTTCCACCGCAACGAGGAGGGCAAGCTCGGCACGCGCGCGTTCGGCGGCGCTTCGGCGGCCCGCACCTATTACGTGGCCGACATCACGGGCCAGGCGATCATGCACGTCCTCTACGAGCAGCTGATGAAGTTCTCGGACGAGGTCGCCCGCTACGAGGAGTTCTTCACCACGCAGCTCGCCCTCGACGACGGGGGCAACTGCGTCGGGGCGGTCTGCCGGAGCATCAAGGACGGCTCGATGGAGCTCTTCTCCGCCAAGGCCGTGATCCTCGCGACCGGCGGCAACGGACAGGTATGGCAGCCCACCACCAACGCGCTGATCTGCACGGGCGACGGCATCGGCATGGCCTACATGGCCGGCGCGAAGCTGATGGACATGGAGATGATCCAGTACCACCCGACCTGCCTCGCGGGCAAGGGCTTCCTGATCACCGAGGGCGCCCGCGGCGAGGGCGCGCACCTGCTCAACGCCAGGGGCGAGCGCTTCATGGAGAAGTACGCGCCGAACAAGATGGAGCTGGCCTCGCGCGACGTGGTCTCCCGCGCCGAGCAGACCGAGATCAACGAGGGCCGCGGCTTCCCCGACGGCACGGTCGCGCTCGACATCACGGTCGTCCCCCGCAAGCGGATCCACGAGGCCCTGCGTGAGATCGTGCTGGTCGGGAAGGACTTCGCCGGAGTGGACATCACCAAGGAGCCGATCCACATCAAGCCCGGCAACCACTACACGATGGGCGGCATCAAGACCGACGTCGACGGGCGCACCGAGGTGCCCGGCCTCTACGCCGCCGGCGAGTGCGCCTGCGTATCGGTCCACGGCGGCAACCGCCTCGGCGCCAACTCCCTCCTCGACACCCTCATCTTCGGCCGCCGCTCCGGCGTCGACGCCGCCGCGCGCGCCAAGGGCCGCGAGCAGGCCCGCGCCTCGCAGGCGGCCCTCGACGACGAGGAGTCGCGGGTCGGGGAGATCCTGGGCCGCGAGGCCGGCTCCGGGCGCCGCGTCTCCGAGATCCGCAAGGAGCTCGGCGAGACGATGGACAAGTACGTGGCCGTCTTTCGCGACGAGGAGGGCATCAAGACAGCCCTCGAGACGGTCAGGCGCCTCAAGGAGGAGGCGAGGTCCTGCTACATCGACGACAAGGGGACCGTCTTCAACCAGGACGTGCTCGGCGCGATCGAGCTGGAGTTCATGCTCGAGAACGCGGAGGCCACCTGCGTCGGCGCCCTGCACCGGACCGAGAGCCGCGGCGCGCAATACCGCACCGACTTCCCCGAGCGAAACGACGAGGAGTGGCTCAAGCACATCGATCTCGCGCGGACCGACGCCGGCCCGGAGATCAGCTATTCCGAGGTGACGATGACCCAGTGGGAGCCGATGGAGAGGACCTACTGAGATGACTGACCCCCAATCCACGCGCACCCGGATGATCCGCCCGGCACTGCGCATCTCTTCGTCCTCGGGCTCGCCTTTGGCACCACCAAAGGCTTCGCCCTCCGTCCTCGAGCTGCTTGGCCGGGCGAATCCCCGGGCACACGCTGATCAGGAGTCAGTCATCTGATGGCCGAGTACACGCTCAAGGTCCGCCGCTTCCAGCCCGAGTCCGGGGAGGGGCCCTTCTGGGAGAGCTTCGACGTCGACCTCGACCCCACGCTCTCCGTCCTCGACGGGCTGCTCCAGGCCAGGGACCGCGACGACGGCTCGCTGTCGGTCCGCTGCTCCTGCCGCGCCGCCATCTGCGGCTCGTGCGGGATGAAGATCAACGGCCAGTCCGGGCTCGCCTGCAAGACCCAGATCGGCGAGGCCCAGGAGTGGGCGGAGCGAGAGGGCGCAAGCGGCAACGGGTCGAAGCCCGCGGAAATCGTGGTGGAGCCCATGGGCAACATGCCGGTGATCAAGGACCTGGTCACGGACATGGAGTCGACGCACTGGGCCAAGATCCGCCGCGTCACCCCGTGGCTGCTCCCCGAGGGCGACCCGCCCGAGCGGGAGTACGTCGTCCCGCCGGAGTCGATGATCGACGTGACCCAGACGATGGCCTGCATCCAGTGCGGCGCCTGCGTCAGCTCCTGCCTCTCGATGGAGACAGATCCCGACTTCATCGGCCCCGCGGCGCTCGCCAAGGCCTACCGCTTCGTCGGCGACCCGCGCGACGCGCAGTCGAGGGAGCGGCTGCACGACCTCGCCAACGACCCGCACGGGATCTACGACTGCACCCACTGCTTCTCGTGCATCGACGCCTGCCCCAAGGGCGTCGCCCCGATGGACCAGATCATGCGCCTCCGCCGCGCCGCCGGCGACGAGCACGGGATCGACGATCACAACAACGGCCTCAGGCACGAGGCCGCGTTCGTGAAGATCATCGAGTCGAAGGGCACGCTCGACGAGTCGCTGCTGCTCCAGGAGTCGTTCGCCCCGGGCGTCAAGGGCAAGCTGATGCCGCGCCTGGGCGCGATCAAGGGCCTGTTCGAATCGATCCCGACCGCGATCCGCGGGATCCGCACCGGCAAGATGCGCTCGCTGCCGAAGCTGATCCCGGGCGTCCATCCCGAGCTCCCGGGCGACTCGCAGGGCCACGTCAAGCGCATCTACGCGCACGCGGAGGAGCACTCGATCGAGCTCAACCTCTACATCAAGGGCGAGGAGGCCGAGGAGGACGCGCCCGTCCCCGAGGCGGACGTCACCCCGGAGGCGGCCGTCGAGCCGGAGCCCGACGAGACATCCACGAGCGAGTCCGGCGAGCCCGGACCGGGAGGCGCGGCCTGATGGCCGCGCCGAACAACAGGAGCGGAGGAGCAGCCTGATGGCCGACCTCAAGTACGCCGACTGGCCCGGCTGCGTCTCGCGCGGCTTCACCACGGAGCTGCACGGCTCGATGGCGCTGGTCTCCGAGCGGCTCGGCATCGAGCTGGTCGAGCTCGACCGCGCCAACTGCTCCGGCGCCGGCGTCATCGCCGAGCACAACCAGGAGCTCGCCGACACCCTCAACGCCCGCACCTTCGCCCTCGCCCAGCAGACCGGTCTGCCGATGCTGAACATCTGCTCGACCTGCCAGGGCGCCCAGTCCGAGTGCCAGCAGCGCCTCGACGCGGACTCGGAGTACCGCGGCCACGTCAACGAGGCGCTGGCCGAGGAGGGGCTCTCCTACGACAAGGAGGGCTTCACCAACAAGAACTTCCTCTGGGTCCTGGCCGAGGACTACGGCCTGGACAAGCTGAAGGCCCAGGTGCAGCGCCCGCTCGAGGGCCTGCGCGTCGGCCCGTTCTACGGCTGCTACATCCTCCGCCCGCGCCACCGGCTCGGCTACGAGGACCACCCCGAGCGCGACCTCTACATGGACCGCGTGATCGAGGCCCTCGGCGGCAAGGTGGTCGAGTACGACGGCGCCCGCAAGTGCTGCGGCTTCCCGATCATCACGATGTCGCGGGAGGTCTCGCTGCGGCAGGCCGGCACCCACATCGGCGACGCGCTCGACGCGGAGGCCGACTGCCTGGTGACGCCGTGCCCGCTCTGCCACCTCAACCTCGACATGCAGCAGCCCGAGGCGGCCAAGGTGGTCAACCGCGACCTCGGCCTCGCCGTCCTGCACCTGCCCCAGCTGATCGGCCTGGCGCTCGGGTTCTCGCCGAAGGAGCTGGGGATGAGCAAGCACATCGCCTCCACCAAGTGGGTCGAGGAGCGCCTCGAGGGCGCACCGGCGGCGGCCTAGCCCCCGTGGCCTCCCCAGGGAGGATCGCCCAGATCAAGCAGCGCCCGGCCGGCTGACGGCTAGGAGCGCGCCGCCGGCGCTGAGGCGAGCCAGTTCTCCAGCTCGTCCGCCGGGAGCGGGCGGGCCAGATGGAAGCCCTGGCCGAGGGGACAGCCGCACGCCGTCATGAACTCGAGTTGCTCCGCCGTCTCGATTCCTTCCGCCAGCGGAATCAGGTCGAGGCCGCGGCTGATCTCGATGATCCCCGCGACGAGCCTGTTCGCGAAGTCATCGGTGGGAACGCCGCTGACGAACGAGCGGTCGACCTTGAGCGTCTCGACCCCGCGGATGTCCCGCAGGCGCCCGAGCGAGGAGTAGCCGGCGCCGAAGTCGTCGATCGCCATCGGGACGCCGCGGGCGCGCAGGCCCTGCATCACCTCGCGCATCCGGGGCAACTCCGTCATCGCTGCGGACTCGGTGATCTCCACCATGAGCGAGCCCGAGGGCAGCCCCTCGTGCTCGACGGCGCCGGCGATGCGCTCGACGACGTCGGGGTGGCGCATCTCGCGAAGCGAGAGGTTGACCGAAGCCGTGATGGTGAGTCCCCGGCGCTGCCAGGCCGCGAGCTGGCGGCAGGTCTCATCGACCACCCACTCGCCGATCCGCTCGATGACGCCGGTCTCCTCGGCGAGCGGGATGAAGTCGCCCGGGGGCACCAGCCCGCGCTCGGGACGGCGCCAGCGCACCAGCGCCTCGACCCGCGCGCAGGTTCCCGCCTCGAGATCGACGATCGGCTGGTAGTGGAGCTCGAGCTCGTCGCGATCGATCGCGCGGAACAGGTCCGCCGTCAGCGTGAGGGCGGCCGGCCGGTCGCCGGCGATCTCCTGGTAGAGCACGGTTCCCCCTCCCCCGCTCTCCTTGCTCCGGTACATCGCCTCGTCGGCGTGCCGAATCAGGGCGGTCGGCTCCTCGGCGTCGGTCGGAAAGAGGCTGACGCCGATGCTGGCGTCGACGGCCACCTCGCTGCCCGAGACGACGAAGGGGACGCGAAGGCTGTCGTGCAGGCGCTTGGCCGCGACCGTGGCCATCTGCACCGCCTCTCCCTCCCCGACGCGGCTGCCGTCGGGCTGGGTGAGGTTGAGCAGGACCAGGAACTCGTCCCCGCTGTGGCGAGCGAGGATGTCCTCGGAGCGGACGCCGTGGCGGAGCCGCTCCGCCACCTGCCGCAGCAGCTCGTCACCGGCGTCGTGGCCGAGGGTCTCGTTGATCGCCTTGACCCGGTCGAGGTCGAGGTAGAGCACCGCGAGATGCCCGCCGTGTCGGGCGGTGCGCGAGAGCGCCACCTCGAGATGGCGCTCGAAGAGCGAACGCTTGGTCAACCCGGTGAGCTCGTCATGGGCGCTCAGGTAGTCGAGCCGCTCCAGGGCCTCGACCCTCTCGGTGATGTCGGTCGCGACGCCGAGGACGCCGCTGACCTCCTCGCCCTGCTTCAGGGGCAGGCAGAGCGTCTCGTAGTCGCGGCCGCCCGAGCGGGTCTGCGTCCTGACGACCTCGCCGCCCAGGGCGCGGCGGTGGCACTCGAGCATGTGGGGCTCGTGCGCGTAGACGTCCCAGATGCTCCGGCCGACCAGCTGGCCGGAGCGGTAGCCCATCGCCTCCAGCGCGTGCCCCCGCGACTCGTTGATCGTCCCTTCGCGGTCGATCGCCCAGACGATGACCGGGGCGACGTCCACGAGCGCTGCGAGCTGTTCGGAGGGGGCGGGAGCTGCCGCGACTTCGCGTAGCTCTGCGTCACTGGAGCGCTTACCAGCAGCCCTGCGGTGCGGACGGCCCTGCGGCATGGACAAGTGGACACCTCCGGTTCACGCTTTGTAGCACGCAGGCAGCGTTTTTCCTGCACCCGGGCGGTTATTGGCGTTTCCCCGGCCCCTCATTAGTCTGGTTCGGCCGGGATGACCCTCGCCGCCCTCATCTTCGTCGTCGCCCTCGCGGTGATCGCCTCCGAGCGAGTGCACCGGACGAAGGTCGCCCTGCTCGGCGCGACGCTCGCGGTCCTCTTCGTCTCCGAGTTCAACCAGGAGAAGGCGATCGAGTCGGTCGACTTCAACACGATCGGCCTGCTCGCCGGGATGATGATCCTGGTCTACCTGACGCAGCAGACAGGGGTCTACGACTACATCGCGATCCGCGCCGGCCAGCTCTCGAAGGGTCGCCCCCTCTGGGTCGTGCTCAGCCTCGCCGGCACCACCGCGGTGCTCTCGGCCTTCCTCGACAACCTGACGACGATCCTGCTGGTCGTCCCGATCACCTTCCTGCTGGCCGACGCGCTCGACATCGATCCCATCCCCCTGATCGTGATCGAGGTGATCTCCTCCAACATCGGCGGAACCGCGACGCTGATCGGCGACCCCCCGAACATCATCATCGCCGGCGCCACCGACCTCACCTTCAACCAGTTCATCGTCAACCTGGCGCCGATCGTCGTCGTCACCTTCGTGGTCGTCACCGGGCTGCTCTACCTCTTCTACCGCCCCCGGCTCCAGATCGAGGAACGAAACCGCCGTTACGTGATGGAGCTGGAGGCCCGCGAGTCGATCCGGGACGCGGCGGAGCTGAAGCGCACCGGGCCGGTGCTGGTGGCCACCATCCTCGCCTTCTTCGCCCACCAGGCCCTCCACATCGAGCCGGCGACGGTGGCTCTCACCGGCGCGACCATCGCCCTGCTCGTGACGAAGGTGGACCTGCAGGACGCCCTCTCGAAGATCGAGTGGCCGACGCTGTTCTTCTTCGTCGCCCTGTTCGTGATGGTCGGCGCGCTCGAGGAGACGGGAGCGATCGGGAAGGTCGCCGACGGGGTCGAGGACCTGACCGGCGGCGACCGCACCGCCGAGCTGCTCGGGATCACCTGGATCGCCGCCGCGGGCTCGGCCGTCGTCGACAACATCCCCTTCACCACGGCCATGATCCCCGTGGTCGAGCAGCTCGGCGGGGCCGAGGAGGACGCCTACTGGTGGGCGCTCTCCCTCGGGGCCTGCTTCGGCGGCAACGCCACGATCATCGCCGCGGCGGCCAACGTCGCCGCCGCCGGCCTCACCGAGCGCGCCGGGCGCCCGATCGGCTTCGTCGCCTTCCTCAAGGTGGGCATCCCGGTCACGGTGCTCTCCGTGGCCATGGCTAGCCTCTACATCACGTTGCGCTACATCCTGCTGAGCTGAGCCGATGCCGGACGCGATAGCGAAAGCCACGATCCGCGAGGTCGAGCCGCTCCGGGGAGAGGACCCGGTCGGCGAGGGGGCCCGCCGCATCATCGCGGAGGACCTGCCGGCGCTGCCCGTGGTGGACGAGAAGGGCGAGTTCATCGGGATCTTCGGCGAGCGCGAGTTCATGAAGGCGCTGTTCCCGGGCTACGTCGGCGAGCTGAGCTCGGCGCGGGTGGTCTCGCGCGACATCGACTCGGTGATCGAGCGCCGCGAGGGCTGCCGCGCTGAGCCGGTGAGCGAGCACATGACCACCGACCACGTCGTCGTCGAGGACGACTACTCGGACACCGAGCTGGCCGAGATCTTCCTGCACCACCGCGTGCTCATCGTGCCCGTCGCGACCGAGGGCAAGGTGCACGCGCTGATCACGCGCAACGACTTCTTCCGCGAGCTCGCCCGCAAGCTGGCCGAGAGCCCGGAGGACGTCGGCGCCTAGCAGCCGGGCCCGTTTGACGTTCACGGCGCCTGCACACGGGGGTGCCGCCGGTCCGTAGCATGGCCGACGTGCGCACTGCCAAGAGACTGGCGGTGGCGGCAGTCGTGTTTGCGACCCTGGGATCCGCGGCGAGCGCCGCCCCTGCACCGGAGAAGGAGCGCAAGGCCCGCTGCGCGGGGCGGTGGGCGAACGTCGTCGGCACCGACGAGCCTGACGTCATCCGCCTGACCGCCAAGAAGCACCGCCGGCACAAGCGGCTGGTGGTGGCGTCGCTGGAGGGCTCCGACCGGATCTTCGGCACGCGCAAGCGGGACATCATCTGCTCCGGCTCAGGCTCCGACCGTGTCGTCGCGGGCAGGGGCAGCGACCGGGTGGCCTCCGGGCACGGGAGGGACCGTGTCGCCGGCGGCCGTGGCGCCGACCTCCTCCAGCTCGGCCGGGGCAAGGACCGCGCGACGGGGGGCGGCGGCGCCGACGTGATCAGCGGAGGCTTCGAAGCCGACGTGATCGCGGCGGGAGCGGGCCCGGACCTCGTCCTCGCGGGCGGGGCCAAGGACACCGTCTCCGGGGGCAGCGGGCCCGATCGCGTCTACGGATCGCTCGGGGATGACCGCCTCACCGGAGCGCGCGGCGCCGACCTGCTGGCGGGACAGATCGGCAGCGACCGGCTCCGGGGCGGGCTCGACGGCGACCAGATCCTCGGCGAGCGGGGACGCGACCGCCTCCGCGGCGGCGGGGGCAACGACCACCTCGACGCGGGACCCGGCCCCGACGACGCCGCCGGAGGCGCCGGCGCGGACCTCGTCCTCGGTCGCGAGGGCGGCGACAACATCAACGGTGGCCGCGACGCGGACCGGATCCTCGGCGGCGCCGGCGGCGACCTCATCGACGGCGACCAGGGCTCCGACCTCCTCTACGGCCAGCTCGTCGACGACCAGGTGCGGGGCAGCGAGGGCAACGACGTGATCTCGGGGGGACACGGGGTCGACGACATCCATGGCGGGCCCGGTGACGACCTCCTCCGCGGCGACGCCAACGTCGACTATCAGTGGGGCGACGGCGGGAACGACACCGCCAGCTACGCGACCGCGACGCCGCCCGGGCCGAAGCCGGGCGTCGACGGCGTGGAGGTGAACCTGAAGAAGGAGCGGGCGCTCGAGGATCCCGAGCAGCCCCTGGTCCACGACGACGACCCGCGCGAGCTCGTGAGGGAGATCGAGAACGTGGTCGGCTCCGACTTCGACGACGAGCTGGTCGGCTCCGGCGGTATCGCGCGCGGCCTCGGGGGGAGCGAGTCGTGCACCGGGTTCGGCGGCGGCACGTGCGACGTCCAGGTTCCCGGGCCCGCCCGCGTCACCCTCGACGGCGAGGGGCCCGACCCGGGCCTGCTGGTGCGCGGCGCCGCCGGCACCGTGTCCGAGTCCTTCACGCTCAGCGTCGGCGACGGCTTCTACGTCCTGGGCGCGTCCACCCCCGTGGCCGCCGGGCCGGGCTGCGCGAGCGCGTCCCCAACCGAGGTGAGGTGCGCCGCCCCGACGGCGCCGATCGGCTACGCCACGCTCTACGGGGGAGGAGGCGACGACGAGCTGCGGCTCGGGCCGGGCTTCCCCGACCCCGGCGTGATCGTCCTCGACGGAGGTGACGGAAGCGACTCGCTCAGCGGCGCGGACGGCGCCGAGATCCTGATTGGGGGCCCCTCCGGGTCGGACCACCTCGCGGCCGGCGCCGGCGACGACGCGCTGTTCTCCGGTTCCGGGGCCGATGTGCTGGCCGGCGGAGACGGGAGCGACCAGCTCGTCACCAGCGCGCCGTGCGACGGCCACGACTTCTCGGGCGGTGGCGGCGCCGGCGACATCGCCGGCTTCGGGCAGGCGCTCGGCCCCGGGATCGTCGCCCATCTGAGCGGCCCCGCGTACGTGCCCGGCGATCCCTCCTGCAAGGCCACGAACGTCCGCGGCGACAACGAGATCCTCGAGGGCACCCCGTACGCCGACGTCCTCTATGGCGACAAGCGCGACAACCCGCTGATCCTCGGTAACGAGGGCGACGACATGCTTTTCGGGGTCGGGGGCAACGACGTGCTCAAGGGCGAGCACGGCAGCGACTCGTACTTCGGCGGCGGCGGCCGCGACCTGCTCTACGCGTTCGACCGCGCCCGCGACACCGCCCTGCACTGCGGCCCGGGCGGCAACCGCGTCGTGCGCGACCGCGACGACCCCCGCGCCCGCGGCTGCGGCGAGAGGAAGGCCAAGGGGAAGAGGAAGGGCAAGCGCAAGAAGGGCAAGGGGAAAGGCAAGGGCAAGAAGCCCGGCAAGGGGAAGCGGAGGCGCTAGGCGCGGCTGGGCACGCGCACGAGCCCGCGCTCGTGCAGCAGCTCGGCGACCTGGACGGCGTTCGTGGCCGCCCCCTTGCGCAGGTTGTCGCCCACGACCCAGAGGTTGAGGCAGCGCGGGTGCGAGGGATCGCGCCGGATGCGGCCGACGAGCACCTCGTCGCGGCCCGCCGCGTTGATCGCGAGCGGGTAGAGGCCGGCGCCGGGATCGTCCTGCACGACGACGCCGGGCGCGTCGGCCAGGAGCTCCCGGCAGCGCTCGGGCGAGAGCTCGTCCCGCGTCTGGACGTTGACCGACTCGGAGTGGCCGGTGACGACCGGGACGCGCGCGCAGGTAGCCGAGATCCCCACGTCGCCGCTGAGGGAGAGGATCTTGCGGGTCTCCGCCATCACCTTGCGCTCCTCGGTCGTGTAGTCGTCGCCGTCCTTGAAGGTCTCGACCTGCGGCAGCACGTTGAACGCGACCTGGTGCGGGAAGACCTCGACCTTCGGCTCCTTCCCGTCGAGGATCGCGCGCGACTGCTCGCGCAGCTCCTCGATCGCCCTGCGGCCGGTGCCGGAGACCGACTGGTAGGTGGAGACGATCAGGCGCTCGATGCCGGCCTCGGTGAGAATCGGCTTGAGGGCCATCATCAGCTCCATCGTCGTGCAGTTCGGGTTGGCGACGATGCCCTGGTGCTCGTCGACGGCCTCGTCGTTGACGCCGGCGACGACCAGCGGCACGTCGTCGTGCATGCGCCAGTAGCTGGTGTTGTCCACGACGACCGCGCCGGCCTCGACCAGCTTCGGCGCCCATTCGGCGCTGATCACGCCGCCGGCCGAGGACAGGGCGATCTCGATCCCCTGGATCGTGTCCTCGTTCAGTTCCTGGACCTCGAGCTCGCCGCCGGCATAGGGGACCTTGGTCCCGGCCGAGCGGGCGGAGGCGAGCGGCACGATCTCGCGCGCGGGGAAGTCCCGCTCCGCCAGCACCTCGAGGATCGTGGCCCCGACCGCGCCGGTCGCGCCCACGACTCCGACTCTGTAGCCGCTCTCGCTCATCCGCTCAAGTGTGGCAGGAACCAATAGCGGCGATCACCGGCGGCCGCCGCATGGTGATCGCTCGCTAGGAGCTGACCGTCGGGCGGTGCTCGGCCCCGGTGGGCTCCTCCTTGCGGATCGCGCCCTCGCCCAGCTCGAAGGCCGCGTGCAGCGCCTTGACCGCGTCGGGCACGCGCTCGGAGTCGATCACACAGGAGATCTTGATCGGCGAGGTGGAGATCATCTCGATGTTGATCTTCTGCTCGCCGAGCGTCTCGAAGACCTTGGCCGCGACGCCCGGGTGGCTCCGCATCCCGGCGCCGACGATCGAGACCTTGCCGATCCGGTCGTCGGTCTCCACCCCGACCCCCACGCCGAGGCCCTGGATCGCCTCGACCGCGGACGGGAGGTCGTCGCGCTCGACCGTGAACGAGAGGTCCGCGCCATCGGAGTGCGAGACGGGCTCGTTCTGGATGATCACGTCGACATTGACGTTGGCGCGGGCCAGCTCGCCGAAGATGCGGCCGGCGACGCCGGGCTCGTCGGGCACGCGCGTGAGCGTGACGCGAGCCTCGTCGGTCGAGTGGGTCACGGCTGTCACCAGGGGTCGTTCCACGGTCTCCTGCTCCGAGACGACGAGGGTACCGGGGCCCTCGTCGGCGGAGCTGCGGCAGTGGATCGGGATGCCGTGGTTCCGCGCGTACTCGACCGAGCGCAGCTGCAGGACCTTCGCCCCCGATGAGGCCATCTCGAGCATCTCCTCGAAGGAGACCTGGGGCAGCTTGCGAGCGTCCGGCACGATCCGGGGGTCGGCGCTGAAGACGCCGGCGACGTCGGTGTAGATCTCGCAGACGTCCGCGCCGAGGGCGGCGGCGAGCGCGACGGCGGTCGTGTCCGAGCCGCCGCGGCCGAGGGTGGTCACGTCGCGGCTGTCGGTGGAGATGCCCTGGAAGCCGGCCACCAGCACGATCGAGTCCTCCTCGAGGGCGGCGCGAATCCGGTCGGCGCGAACGTCGATGATCCGCGCCTTCGTGTGCGAGGAGTCGGTGACGATGCCGGCCTGCGAGCCGGTGAGCGAGATCGCCCGGTGCCCGAGGTCGTTGATCGCCATCGCGCAGAGCGCGCACGACTCCCGCTCGCCGATCGAGAGCAGCATGTCCATCTCGCGGGGATCGGGGCGCGGCGAGATCTCCTGCGCGGCCTCGACCAGGCGGTCGGTGGTCTTCCCGCGCGCCGAGAGCACCGCGACGACGCGGCGGCCCGCCTCGCGCGCGGCGACGATCCGCTTTGCGGCGCGCTTCAGCTCCTCGGTGCCCGCGACGGAGGTCCCACCGAACTTCATCACCACGATCTCGCTGTTCGCCACCTCGGTCATGGCGACTGAGAATAGGCGAGCGCCCGCCCCGCGATTCTTGTGGACGCTATTGCCGCCCATAGCGGTCTTAGCGTCCAGCAAACGGCCGCAGGCTCTCGCCGTGGCTGGCCGTCGCCTGTCGTTGCCCGGTTTCTGCGCTCCCGTGCGTCACCGTGACCGACATCACAACAATCTATGTATCTGCACGATATATGTACCCGCATGGAATTGAGCGCCACCGCGAAGGTGATCCTCGGCCTGATCGCGGCGCGGCCGCGGTCCGGGTACGAGATCAAGCAGCTCGTCGACCATTCGGCGCGGTTCTTCTGGGCCGCCAGCTACGGGCAGATCTATCCGGAGCTGAAGCGGCTCGCGGCGGCCGGGCTGGTCGAGGGGGCGGACGCCTCCCAGGGCGCGCGCCGGCGGACGGTCTACGAGCTGACCGACGAGGGCCGCGGGGTCGCCGCCGAATGGATGGCGCAGCCGCCGGAGGTCTTCGAAACGCGGGACGAGGGGCTGCTCAAGCTGTTCTTCGCCGGCACGTTCGATGCCGCGCGCGGCCCCGAGATCGCGCGTGAGCGCGCCGCCCACGCGCGCCAGGTCCACGAGCGGCTGACCGAGATCGAGGGCATGGTGCACGCCGGCCCGCCCGGTGGCGCGCCGGATGCGAGCCCAGACGCGGGGTCGCTCACGGTGCTGCGCTTCGGGATCGAGCACAGCGCCTGGCTCGCGGACTGGTTCGAGCGCGCGGCCGACCGACTCGAGGCGGAGCTCGCCGGGACGCGGGGAACGCCCGGCGAAGACACCAGGAGGAGCTGATGTTCAACGCACTCGCATCCCTCGCACAGCGCCGGCGCCTCGCGGTCGTGCTGACCGCCGTGGTCCTGTTCGGCGCCGCGGGCGCCCTCGGCAGCTCGGTGGCCGACCGGCTCGACCCCTACGGCGCCGACGACCCCGGCACCGAGAGCGTGATCGCGAACGAGCGCCTCGAGGAGGCCGGGTACCGCGGCGCAGGCGTCGTGGTCCTGATCGAGGACGTGGACGTCCGGCAGGCCGCGGGCCGCAAGCGCGTACGCGAGATCGAGCGCGAGCTGCAGGCCGACCCCGAGGTCGCGAGCGTGGCGAGCTTCTCCTCCACCGGCTCACCCGACTTCCTCTCGCGCGAGGGGGACGCCACCTATCTCGCGGCCGCCCTCGACACGACCGACGACAAGGCCGAGCAGGAGGCGGCCGACGCGATCCGGGAACGGCTCGAGGGCGAGGCCGGCGTGTCCGTGGGCGGGCCGGCGCTGGCCCAGCGCCAGGTCAACGAGCAGGTCGAGGAGGACCTGCGCAAGGCCGAGCTGCTCGCATTCCCACTGCTATTCCTGCTCTCGTTCGTCTTCTTCCGGAGCCTGGTCGCGTCCGCGCTCCCGCTGCTGGTCGGCGGGCTGGCGATCCTCGGAACCTTCTTCGCGCTGAGGATGGCGAGCGAGGTCGGCTCGATCTCGATCTTCGCCCTCAACCTGACCACCGGCCTCGGCCTGGGCCTGGCGATCGACTACAGCCTGTTCATGGTCTCCCGCTACCGCGAGGAGATCGCGCGCTCGGGTCCCGGCCTGGAGGCGATGCGGCGGACGATGGCGACCGCAGGACGCACGGTGCTGTTCTCGTCGCTGACGGTCGCGGCGGCGCTGGCCTCCCTGCTGGTCTTTCCTCAGCGCTTCCTCTACTCGATGGGGCTCGGCGGCGCGATCGTGGCGCTGCTGGCGGCTGCGATCTCGCTGATCGTCCTGCCGGCCGTCCTCGCCCTGCTCGGCGAGCGCGTCAACTCGCTCTCCCCCCGCTTCCTGCAGCGCCGGGCCGAGCGCGAAACCCAGCCGCTGGAGAAGGGCTTCTGGTACCGCCTCTCGCGCTTCGTGATGCGCAGGCCCGCCCGGGTGGCCGTGACGAGCGCGGCGTTCCTGATCGCGCTGGGGATCCCGTTCCTGTCGATCAAGTTCACCTACCCGGACGCGCAGATCCTCCCCGAGGAGAAGAGCGCGAGGCAGGTGGACGACGTGATCCGGGCCGAGTTCCCGCCCAACCGCGACACCCCGATCCGGATCCTGGCCGAGGGCTCGGCCACGGCGGACCTGGCCCCGGTCGTGGCCGAGCTCGAGGGCACGGAGGGGATCGCCCGGGTGAATCCGCCGCGCTCGCTTCCCGGCGGGGACGTCGTGATCGAGGCCATCTCGGCCGACCCCTACATCGCCGACGCCAGCCGCGAGACGGTGCGGCGCGTCCAGGGGATCCAGGCCCCGCCGGGCGGTGAGCTGCTGGTCACCGGCGCCACGGCGGAGTTCCTCGACTTCCAGCAGAGCCTGGAGGAGCACCTGCCGATCGCCGTCGCGATCATCGTCGCCGCAACGCTGCTCGTGCTGTTCCTGATGACGGGGTCGGTGATCCTGCCGGTGAAGCAGCTGCTGATGAACGTGCTGAACCTCAGCGCGGTCTTCGGGATCCTCGTCCTGATCTTCCAGGATGGCCGCCTGGAGGGCCTGCTCGACTATCGCAGCCAGGGAGCGCTGGAGCAGACGATGCCGATCCTCCTGTTCGCGGTCGCGTTCGGCCTCTCGACCGACTACGGCGTGTTCCTGCTCTCGCGGATCAAGGAGGCGCGCGACAACGGGGCCAGCGACTCGGAGTGCATCGCGCTCGGGCTCGAGCGCACCGGCCGCATCGTCACCGCGGCGGCGATCCTGTTCGCGATCGCGATCGGCGCCTTCGCCACCTCGGAGATCATCTTCATCAAGCAGAACGGCATCGGGACGGCTCTCGCGGTGCTGATCGACGCCACGATCATCCGCGCCCTGCTCGTCCCCTCGCTGATGGAGCTGCTCGGCAGCTGGAACTGGTGGGCGCCAAAACCGCTGCGCTGGCTGCACCACCGGTTCGGCCTCAGCGAAACAGCGCCTGCAGGCTGACGCCGGCGGGTGTCTATGCTCCCCGCTGCATGACGATCGCAACCGCCATGTTCCTGATCGCCGCCGGCGCGATCCTGCGCTACGCGATCACGGTCGAGACCGACGTGATCGACATCCAGACCGTCGGCCTGATCCTGATGATCGCGGGCGGCGCCGGCCTCGCCCTCTCCCTGCTCTACGAGCTGGTCCAGTCGGGCGACCGCAAGGACGACCGGGACGAGTACCCGCCGGGGCGCGGCGGATACGACGACCCGACGCGCCGCCTCTAGCGGCACCGCGCGCTCAGCCGCAGACCGCGGAGGCGATCAATGAGCCGGCGCCGGTGTCCTCGTGAATCCCCGACACGCGCCAGCTCCGCCCGTCCTCTGCGCGCACCGACTCGTAGGGGAGGAAGAAGCCGCCGGAGGGCGTTCCGGTCGTCGTCTGGGAGAAGCCGCCCGCGAGCGCTCGCCGCTTGCCCGCGCACGGAGGGGTGGTGACGGTGCTGCTCGCCGCATCCGCGGCCGTCGCCGGTCCCGTCGCGCCGGCCCGGCTCAGCCCCGGCAGCTCCTTGGCCTTGGCGCAGTAGGCGAAGGCGCTGACACTGCTCGCCCCGACCGGGGTCGAGATCGCCAGCGCCGTCCAGTCCCTCGGGGATCCCGGCAGCGATCCGGCCACGAGGTTCTTCACGCTGCCGCCGACCAGGGGCGCCGGCGTGACGAAGCCGCCCGCGAGCGCTCGCCGCTTGCCCCGGCAGCTCGCCGTTGCCGTCGGCCCGAAGGCGGCGCCGGGCAGCTCCCCCGTCGGGAGAGTGGTGCTCGCGCCGGCCAGCTTCGGGGCGCGGCGGCGGCAGTAGACGTGGCTGGTCAGCGTGACCGGTGCGCCGGAGCCGCGGATCTGGGCGGACACCCGCCAGCTTCGCGCCGTCGCCCGCTGCGACTCGAACACGATCCCGGCGACCGCCTCGAGGTTCGGAACCGTCTCACTGAAGCCCCCGGAGATCGCGCGGGTCTTCTTCGGGCACGTCGCGGTGGCGCTGACCACCGCGCCCGCACCGCTCCCGGTCGAGCTGGAGCTGCGGGTCACGACTGGGCCGGGCGCCTTCCTCTTCGCCTTCCGCTTCGCGTCGGCGACCCCGCCGAGCGCGAGCGCGACCACTAGCAGGCTCACCACCGCGAGAGAGCGAGTTCCCGTTGCCCGCATCACGGGCGACGGTACCGCCGAATCGGCGCCGCCGCAACCGCCGGTCAGCCCACGGCACGCCGCCCCGCGAACGCCTTGCCGAGGGTGACCTCGTCGGCGTGCTCGAGGTCGGCTCCGACGGGGAGGCCGCTGGCGAGGCGGGTGACGGCGACGCCCTCGCGATCGCGCAGCGCGTCCGCGATGTGGAGCGCGGTCGCCTCGCCCGTCGTGGTCGGGTTGGTCGCGAGGACGACCTCGGTGACGTCGCCGTTGACGCGGTCGAGCAGCTCGGCGATGCGGAGGTCCTCGGGGTCGATGCCGTCGATCGGGGAGAGCGCGCCGCCCAGCACGTGGTAGACGCCGCGGTACTCTCCGGTGCGCTCGACGGGGATCACGTCGGCGGGCTCCTCGACGACGCAGATCACGGAGCTGTCGCGGCGGGTGTCCTCGCAGATGCGGCAGCGCGGCCCCTCGGCGAGGTTGAAGCAGACCTCGCAGAGACCCACCTTCTCCTTGACTTCGCGGATCGCGTCGGCGAGGGCCAGTGCCTCGTCGTCGGAGGCGCGGAGGATGTGGAACGCGAGCCGCTGCGCGGTGCGCTGGCCGATCCCCGGAAACCGGGAGAGCTCGGCGATCAGGCGGCTGATCGGTCCCGCATACACCGGCTCAGGGTATCCGCCGCGGTGTCGTACCTTTCCCGTGATGAGCCTGCCCGGCAAGAGCAAGCCGATCAGGGTGGAACCCGTCCGCCCCAGCCGCTCGCCCAGCGAGCCGAGCCCGCCGCGCAAGGAGCCGGCCCCGCCCCCTCCCCGGCGCCCGCGCGAGCCGGCCAGGACCTGAGCCGTGGCCGACGCCCCGCTCTATCTCGGCGAGAGCCTCGGGTTCAGGGCGTGGCATCTGGATGAACGCGGGCTGCAGTCGCTGAACCGCGACCACGCATGGTCGCCCGGCGAGAACCTGGCCGACTGCAAGCGCGCGCAGCGCGGCCGCCTGCGCCGGGTCGCCGAGCCCCACGCCCACGCCGAGATCCCCGCCGAGGGCTGCGAGTGCGGGCTCTTCGCCTACCACTCCCTGGACATGGCCGAGTACTACGGGCGCATGTTCGGGGGCTCGATCCTCGGCGCCGTCTCCTGCTCAGGCGGGATCAGCGTCTACCGGCACGGCTTCCGGGCCCAGAGGGCGCGGGTACTCGCGCTCCTGGTTCCCCCCTGGGGTCTCAGCGGCGACGCCGCCCGCGTGGTCCGCGAGCGCGCGGAGGAGACCTCCCTCGCCCACGGCATCCCGGTCTTCGGCAGCGACCGGATCCCGGACTTCCTCGCCTACTGCGAGGCCCAGGAGACGACGGCGCCGCTGCCCGAGTCCGAGCGCCCCGGGCGCTGGGGCTGGACGATCGCGCGCGCCGCGTCGATGCTGGCCTGGACCGCGGCGGCGCTCCTCAGCGTGCTGCTGCTGATCCACGGGTTCCACGGGCTCTCCGAGGCCGGCGTGGAGCCGCTCTTCGGAGAGAGGCTCGGTACCGCCGGCTTCGTCGCGCTCGTGATCGGGTCGATCCTGTTCGCCGCGCTCGCCGTCGTGAAGCTGCTGCGCAGGGTCGAGGAGATGCACTTCTTCAACGTGCTGGAGCGGATCGGCCGAATCGACCGCAGCGAGCCGCGGCTCGGGATCAGGGCCGGGCGCCGCTAGGGCGCCGGCTCCGGCGGGCTAGCCGCCGAGGCCCGGGGGCCCGCCGCCGCCGAGGCCGGGCATTCCGCCCATGCCGCCGGTGATGCCGCCGAGCTTGCTCGACGCCAGCTCCTGCGCGGCGCGCAGGCCCTCGTTGACCGCGGCGGTGACCATGTCCTGGAGCAGCTCCGGGTCCTCTGGGTCGATCGCGTCGGGCGAGATCGTCAGCTCGCGCAGCTCCATGTCGCCGCTCATCACGACCTTGACCATCCCGCCGCCGGCGCTGGCCTCGACGGTCTCGTCCTTCAGCGACTCCTGCGCCTTCATCATCTCGGCCTGCATCTGCTGGGCCTGCTGCAGGAGCTGGTTGAGATTCGGCTGCTTGGCCATCAGCCCGTCTCCTCTCCGCGGGTCTCTTCGGGGATTACCTCGCTGGCGTCGAACTTCGTCTTGATCAGGTCGATGATGTCCTCCTCGGCCATCTCCGGGGCCGCGGGGGCCTCCTCCTCGGCTGGTGCCTCGCCGGTCTCCATCAGCTCGTAGACCGGGCGCAGCCGCTCGCCGACGATCGCCGCGACCGCATCCGCGATCCGCTCGACGTTCGCCTGGGTCTCGGCCTTGCGCTTGTTGAACTTCGCCGAGGAGGGGAAGCCGACCTTGATCATCGCCCGCTCGGCGTCGATCGCGAGGGGCCGCGCCCCCTCGAACAGCGTCGAGAGCATCTCCGACCCCGAGCTGCGGACGTGGTCGACCACGGCGGGCCAGAGCTGGGTGAGGCGCTCGAAGTCGATGACGGCGACGACCTCCGAGTCTTCCTCGTCAGCCGGCACGGGGGCTACTGAGGCATCAACCGGCACGTCCTCGGCTTCGCCTGCGGGCGTACCGGGTTGCGACGCAGTCGCGGGGGCTGCTGAGGCTCCGCTCGGTGGTGCAGACGGGTTGCCCTTGGGGGGGCCATGGTCCCCGAGGCGGCTCTCCAGGCTTTCGATCCGGCGCAGCAGGGCTTCGCGGGAGGCGTCGAGGGAGGGGCGGGCGACCTTGAGGAGGGCGACCTCGAGGCTGAGGCGGGGGTCGTCGCCCTCGCGCATGTTCGCGATCGCGACGGAGAGGGCGTCGATCGCGCCCATCAGCTTGGCGTCGTCGATCGCTGCGGCCTGGGCGGCGAGGCGGTCGGGCTGGGCTACGGTGACCGTGAAGGAGTCCGGCACCGCGCCGGTCGCGCGCGCGACCAGGAGCTGGCGCAGGTGGGCGACGAGGTCGCGGGCGAACTGGCCCGGGTCGCGGCCGGAGCGCGAGAGCTTCTCGACGGCTCCGAGCGTCGCGGCGGCGTCGCCCGCGGCGAGCGCGTCGGTTACCTCGAACAGGAGCTCGGCGTCGGCGGCGCCCAGCAGCTCGACCACGTCGTCGGTCGAGATCCCGTCGCCTCCGAAGGCGACGAGCTGGTCGAGCGTCCCGAGAGCGTCGCGGAAGCTGCCGCTCGCGGAGCGCGCGATCAGGGCCACGGCGCCGTCGTCGATCGAGATCTTCTCCGAGTCGGCGACCCGGCGGACGACCTCCCCGATCTGGTCCAGGGTCGGGCGCTGGAAGTCGAAGCGCTGGCAGCGGTCCACGATCGTCGCCATCACCTTCTGCGGCTCGGTGGTGGCCAGGACGAAGACGGTGTTCGGCGGCGGCTCCTCGAGCGTCTTCAGGAAGGCGTTCCACGCCTCCTTGGTGAGCATGTGGGCCTCGTCGAGAATGTAGACCTTCCAGTGACCCTCGGCCGGCGCATAGCCGACGCGCTCGCGGAGGTCGCGGACGTCGTCGACCGAGCGGTTCGAGGCGGCGTCCATCTCGATCACGTCGAGGGACGTGCCGGCCGCGATCGTCCGGCACGACTCGCACTCGCCGCACGGCGTCAGGGTCGGCCCGTTCACGCAGTTCAGCGACCGCGCCAGGATCTTCGCCATCGAGGTCTTGCCCGTGCCCCGCGAGCCGACGAACAGGTAGGCGTGGTGCACCCGCCCGCTCTCGACGGCGTTGGAGAGGGTGCGCACGACGTGCTGCTGCCCCACCACCTCGCTGAAGCTCTGGGGGCGATGGCGGCGATAGAGGGAGGCTGACTCGGCCACGAAACGAGTCTAACCCGCGGCCTGGGCGCCGCCGCGGCGAGCCCCGGGCACTGCCGCAAACAGCGGCGGATGAGGTCGGCTCAGCGCCTGCGGGCGCGCTTGCGCTTCAGACACTTCGCCCTGGCGCTGCGCTTCTTCGCCTTCTTGCAGCCCTTCTTCTTCCCGGACTTGGCTGCGACGCCGTTGGCGGCGACCCAGCTGACTGGAGCGCCGGCGAGGGCGTTCCCGGTCGTGATCGCGCCCGAGGACAGTCCGAACGCCGAGGGGGAGTAGGAGACCCAGATCGTGCAGGAGGTGACGACCGCCTGGTCCCTGGGCATCGAGGCCGGGCAGTTGTTCGTCTGGGTGAAGCCGCCGGTGACCCCGATCTCGACGTCGAGCGGGGGATCCGGCAGCGGCTCGCACGTGTAGCCGATGACCAGCGGATCGTCGTCGCAGAGAGTGACGAGCATGAAGGTCTTCGTGACGCTCGATCCCAGCGGGACCTGGCCGAAGTCGTGCCCGCTCGGGCTCAGCGTCGCGCTCGCCCCCGCGACGGCGGGCAGCATGAGGAACGCGGCGGCGACCGCGAGCAGCGGTTTCAGGGTCCTCCCCATACGATCAGGGTGACACACGAACCGCGTGGCCGCGCGAATCAGAAGGGGTTGTCGGACCGCCTAGACCGCCGCGCCGACGACGCTGCCGACGCCGTAGGTGATCCCGGCCGCCCCCAGCCCGATCACGAGCTGGCGCAGCGCCGAGCGCCACGCCCCGCGGCCGGTCAGCAGCGTGATCGCCGCGCCGATGCCGAGCAGCGCGAGCCCGCTGGCCGCCAGGCTGATCACGACCGCCAGATTCCCCTCGGCGACGGCGAACGGCAGGACGGGGATGACCGCGCCGAGCGTGAAGAGCGCGAACGACGAGCCGGCCGCGACCCAGGCCGAGCCGCCCAGCTCCCGCGGATCGAAGCCGAGCTCCTCCCGCGCCATCGCCTCGAGTGCGGCGTCCTCGTCGCTCATCACCCTCGCCGCAAGCCGCCGCGCCTCCTCGGCGGTGAGCCCGCGGCGCTGGTAGAGCACCACCAGCTCGGCGCGCTCGTGCTCCGGGTCGGTCGCGATCTCCTCCGCCTCCCTGTCGAGCTGGCGCTGGTTCAGCTCGCGCGAGCTCTGCACGGAGATCCACTCGCCCATCGCCATCGAGAAGGCCCCGGCCAGCAGCCCGGCGATCCCGGTGATCAGCACGTCGCGGCTGGCGAGCTCGGCACCGGCGACGCCCATCACCAGGCTCAGGTTCGAGACCAGCCCGTCGTTGGCGCCGAGGACCGCGGCCCGCAGGGCGTTGCCGCTGACGCCGCGCCGGCGCCCGAGCGCGCGGGCGAGGACGCTGGCCGTGAACCCCGCGGTGGACGCCTCGACGGCCCCGTCGAGGACGCGGATGTGCTCGCGCTCGTCGCCGGGGATCCCGGTCCCGCCCGCCTCGGGCTGGGTCTCCAACGTCTCCCGCTCGGAGACCTCCAGCGCCGACGCGGCCGGCAGCATCAGCCTGCTGCCGAAGGTGGATGCGAGGCGCGCGACCAGCCTGGCCCGGAAGCTCGGGCGCCGGGGCGCCTCTCCGTCGTCGATCGCGGCGAGCTGCCGCCGCCAGAAATCCGCGTGCCGCCCCTCGGACTCGGCGAGGCCGGAGAAGGCCCGCGCGAGCTCGGGGTCCCGCTCGGCTGCAGCCATTGCGCGATAGACGGCCGCCCGGTCGATCTCGGCCTGCACGTTCGCCCGGTAGCGCCGCGCGCGCGCAGAGTCCTCCGCGCCGGCACTCGATGCCGCATTCACCCTCCCGACCCTACGACGGGCGCGGGCGGGATTCAAATACGGACCGTGCACCCGTCGTCGAGACGAAGCGCCCGGACGCGTCATCCTCGGTCGGCTCGGGCCAGGCTTGCCTGCATCACATGGCGGCTACCGCTTAAGGCTGCTTCCTTCCGGACCTGACCTGGTTCACAGGCCGCCACTGCGCAGGACCTGGCCGTCAACGCCGCCCTCGGCGACCCGGCTCCGAGCGCCGGACCCTCGAACGGGAATTCAGCCCCGCTAGAGCGGATTGCGGGTGCAGGGCACCGCTACCTCCCCGCCTAGCACGGTCCGCGTCGATCGTAGCGCGGTGGGGCTATGGGGACAGGCGCTCGATCCGCCAGCCACCCCCGTCGCGGGTGTAGCGGAAGCGATCGTGCATGCGGTTGTCGCGGCCCTGCCAGAACTCGATCGACTCGGGCCTGAGGAGGTAGCCGCCCCAGTGCTCCGGCCGGGGGACCTCCTTGCCGTCGAACTCGCGCAGCAGCTCGGCGAAGCGCTCCTCCAGCGCCTCGCGCTCGACGGGCCGGCTCTGGTCGGATGCGTGCGCCCCGATCTGGCTCTCACGCGGGCGAGAGGCGAAGTAGGCGTCGGACTCGCCGTCCGGAAGCCGCTCGACCGCGCCGCGGACACGCACCTGCCGATCGAGCTCGCGCCAGTAGAGGATCAGCGCCGCCCGCGGGTTGGCGGCGAGCTCATCGCCCTTGACGCTCTCGTAGTTCGAGAAGAAGCTGAGGCCCTGGGAGGAGAACCCCTTGAGCAGGACCATCCGCGCGTTGGGCGCCCCGTCCGCGTCTGCGGTCGCGAGCGTCATCGCCTCGGGCAGCGGCACCTCCCGCCGCGCCAGCTCCCACCATTCCTCGAGCTGGGCGAACGGGTCGGGGGCCAGCGCGTCGCGGACGAGCGGCGGCAGATCGTCGCGTCGAGGCATGCCCGCATCATCCCCTGGACGTGAAAGGATTGCCTCCTCGGTGCGCGGCAAGGCGCCGCGCGCGGCCTCCGCGGATGGGGATGAGGAAGGAATGAGGACGGTCGGGCGATGAGCGGGCTGCTGCACCGGCTGGGCGGATTCAGCGCCAGGAACGCGAAGCTCGTCGTGCCTCTGTGGATCGTGCTCACGGTCGCGCTGGTCCTGATCGCGAACAGCGTCGGGCGCGAGACCAACAACGACCTCACCCTCCCGGGCACCGGCTCGACCGAGGCGCAGAACCTGCTCGACAAGAAGCTGCCAGCGCAGGCCAACGGCAGCGTGCCGATCGTGATCGAGACTGAGAGCGGGACGCTCACCTCCGGCTCGAACAAGCAGGCGGTCGAGGACACCGTCAAGTCGCTGAAGGCCAACGAGAACGTCCAGGACGCGATCAGCCCGTACTCGCAGCAAGGAGCGGCCGACATCAGCGCCGACGGGAAGATCGCCTACATCGCGGTCGCCCTGACCGAGAACTCGGGCGACCTCACCGAGGACGAGTCGAACAGCGTCCTCGACTCGGCCGAGCCCGCGCGCAAGGCCGGCCTCGAGGTCTCGGCCGGCGGCTACCTCGGCGACGACCTCTCGAACCCGAGCACGCGGGCGAGCGAGGTGATCGGCGTCGTGGCGGCGCTGATCATCCTGCTGTTCGCCTTCCGGACCTTCACCGCCGCGCCCCTCCCCGTCACCACCGCGGTCGTCGCGCTGTTGGCCGGCCTCGCCGTGGTCGGGCTCGGCGGCCACGTCTTCAACGTCCCCTCGATCGCGCCGACCCTCGGGATCATGCTCGGGCTGGCTGTGGGGACCGACTACTCCCTGTTCATCATCAGCCGCCAGATGCGCCTGCTCGACCAGGGGGACGAGCCGGAGGACGCGATCGCGAGAGCGGTCGCGACCTCGGGATCCGCCGTCGTCTTCGCGGGCAGCACCGTCGTGATCGCGCTGCTCAGCCTCTACTTCAGCGGGATCCCGCTGGTCCGCTCGCTCGGCTACGCGACCGCGATCGTCGTCGCGGTCGCGGTGCTCGCGGCGATCACCCTGCTGCCGGCGCTGCTCGGCCTGCTGGGCCGGCGCATCCAGTCGCTGCCCTTCCGGCTCGGCTCGCGCGGCCGCGAGCCGCGCCACGCCCCGGGCTGGGGCAAATGGGCCGACCGGCTGCGGCGCCACCCCGTGATCGCGACGCTCGGCGGAGTCGCGGTCCTCGTCGTCATCGCCCTGCCGATCCTCGACATGCGCCTGGGGGCGCCGGACGACGGCCAGCTCCCCGAGGACGAGACCGCGCGCCAGGCCTACGACGCGCTGACGAAGGGCTTCGGGGTCGGCACCAACGGCCAGCTCCTGATCTCGGTCGATGTCCCCGCCGACAAGCCGCTCCAGCCCGACCCGCAGGAGGCCCAGCAGGCCGCGGCGCAGGAGCAGCAGGTCGAGGAGGAGGCGGCGGCGGAGGGCGGCCCGACGGCCAAGCAGCAACAGCAGGAGCAGCAGCTCACACAGGAGGAGCAGATCGCCGAGACGCCGGCGGGCGACCCGCGCCTGGTCCACCTCCAGCAGGAGATCGCCAAGCAGACCGACGTGCAGTCCGTCTCGCCGGCCGCGACCGACTCGAAGGGCACGGCCGCGGTCTTCGCGGTCACGCCGAAGACCTCGCCCTCGGCCTACGCCACACAGGACCTCGTCAACCACCTGCGCGACGAGACGATCCCCGACTCCCTCCAGGGCACCGGGATGAAGGCCTACGTCGGCGGCACCACGGCGGGCTACATCGACCTCGCCGACAAGATCAGCGAGAAGCTGCCCCTGGTGATTGCGATCGTTGTCCTGCTCAGCATCCTGCTGCTGATGCTCGCCTTCCGCACCCTGACCGTGCCGCTGGTCTCCGCCCTGGTGAACCTGCTCGCCGTGATCGCGTCCTACGGCGTCCTCACCGCGGTGTTCGAGAAGGGCTGGGGCATCGAGCTGATCGGCCTCGACGGCACGATGCCGATCGTCAGCTACGTCCCGCTGATGATGTTCGCGATCCTCTTCGGCCTCTCGATGGACTACCAGGTGTTCCTGGTCTCGCGGATCGCCGAGCGCCACGGCGCCGGCGCGGAGAACAGCGCGGCGGTCACCGCCGGGCTCGCCTCCACCGGCCGCTGGATCGCCGCCGCGGCGACGATCATGTTCGCCGTCTTCTTCAGCTTCGTCCTCAACGGCGACCCGATCGTCAAGCAGTTCGGCGTCGGCCTCGCCGTCGCCGTGGCCATCGACGCCTTCGTGGTGCTCCTGATCATGCCCGCCCTAATGGAGCTCCTGCGCGAGCGCAACTGGTACCTCCCGCACTGGCTCGACCGCATCCTCCCCGACCTCAAGGTCGAGGGGGATGTCGAGCTTCGCCGAGAGGGCGCGCCCACCTAGAATCCCGCCTCAGGGCGCGTAGCTCAGTGGGAGAGCGCTCGCTTCACACGCGAGAGGTCGCTGGTTCGAAACCAGCCGCGCCCATCGCATCGCCAAGCGGTTTGCGGCCTCCGGTCTTGGGGGCCGGCTACTCGGCTGTCAGGCTCCCGTACATCCCCTTCTGATAGTGACCGGGGAGGTTGCAGATCATCACGTAGGCACCGGCCTCGAGCTCGGCATCGAACTCGCCGCTCTCACCGGGCTCCGCCTCGGCCTCGCCGATCACCTCGGCACCCTGCGCCTCGAACGCCGCTTCGTCGGCCTCGGCGCCCGAGACCGGCAGCTTCGCGGGGTCCGCGTCGCTCTTGAACAGCACGAGCTCGTGCTCGACCTTGCCCTCGTTCGGCGCCGTGATGGTCACCGGCCCCGCCGGCACGGTCGCGTTCGCGGGCGAGAAGCTGTAGTCGTCCATGACGATCTCGACGGCTCCCCCGGCGCTTGCGCCCGTCGTCGTCCCGTCGTCATCGTCGTCGTCGCCGCCGCAGGCACCCAGCCCTAGCACCACGACAGCGAGGGGCAACACAAACCTGGTCTTGCTGAGCACGGCCATCCTGCTTACCTCCTGTCGTTGACTCCGGATCCTCCGGTTCGCCGAGCGATCCTATCCTCTCGGCGCCCGAGGGGCTGAAAGGGTTCAAACAGCAGCGGCAGGAAGCCTCCGCACCAGCCGGCCGGGCGCAGGGGCCGTGGGCGGTGACGGGAGCCTTGGGATCCCAGGTACCCCATGGAGTACCTGGAGTCCCGAGATCCATTCGCCGCGGGCTCTGATTAGGATCCTTCCCGAATGGATCGGCGACTGATCGGCGTTGGGATCT
>DASSYK010000014.1:0-10596 GCA_035703345.1 Solirubrobacterales bacterium | reverse complement strand
GTCCTGCCCTGCTGTTCCATGGGAACAGTAAGTCGGGACGGCCTCGGGCTCGCCCCCTCGCGGGGCCGGCTTCCGGCCGCGCGTGGGGCTTGCGCGCGCCGGTTTTCCGGCACGCCCGTCACACTTGTCGCATGATCAATTCCCTCGTCGACCAGATCGAGGAGCGCCACTCCGAGCTCGAGCGGCTGATGTCGGACCCCGACGTGATCGGGGACCGCGAGCGGTACGCGGAGGTCGGGCGTGAGTACCGGCAGATCGAGGACGCGCACAGGCTCGCGGCGGAGTACCGCAGGCTGAAGGACGACCTCGAGGGGGCCCGGGAGATGCTGGCCGAGGACGGGGACGATCCGGAGCTGAAGGCGGTCGTCGCCGACGCGCCGGCCAGGCTCGAGGACCTGGCGGAGCGCATCCGGCTCGCGATGGTCGAGCGGGATCCGAACGACGACAAGAACGTGATCGTCGAGGTCCGGGCCGGGGCCGGGGGAGACGAGGCGGCCCTGTTCGCGGGCGACCTCTACAAGATGCTGACCCGCTACGCGGAGCGGCTCGGGTACCAGGTGGAGCAGCTCTCGGCCTCGCCGGCGGACGTCGGCGGCTACAAGGAGGCGACGTTCGCCATCAAGGGCGACGGGGCGTACTCGGTGTTCAAGTACGAGGGCGGCACGCACCGGGTCCAGCGCGTGCCGAAGACGGAGTCGCAGGGGCGCATCCACACCTCGACGGCGACGATCGCCGTGCTGCCGGAGGCGGAGGAGGTCGAGATCGAGATCGACCCGAACGACCTCCAGACCGACGTCTACCGCTCGTCCGGGCCTGGCGGGCAGTCGGTCAACACGACCGACTCCGCCGTGCGGGTCACGCACAAGCCGACCGGCATCGTCGTCTCGATGCAGGACGAGAAGTCCCAGCTCCAGAACCGGGAGAAGGCGATGCGGGTCCTGCGCGCGCGGCTGCTCGAGCACCAGCTCGCCGAGCAGCAGGCCCAGATCGCCTCGGAGCGCCGGGCGCAGGTCGGCAGCGGCGAGCGCTCGGAGAAGATCCGCACCTACAACTTCCCGCAGGACCGGATCACCGACCATCGCGTCAAGGTCACCGCCAACAACATCGAGCGGGTCCTCGGCGGCGAGCTGGACGAGTTCACCGAGGCCCTCTCGGCCGAGGAGAAGCGCCGGCGCCTGGAGGTTCAGGCGGCCGAGGCGAGCTGAGCCTCGTGAGCGCAGCCGCCGTGGCGACCAGCATCGGGGACGCGCTCGAGGCCGCGGGCGACGCCATCGCGGCCGCCGGCGGCGACACGCCCCGCCTCGACGCCGAGGTGATGCTGGGCGCGGCCACCGGACTCGACCGGGCCGCGATCGCGGCGCATCCCGAGCGCCAGCTGGAGGGTCCCGAGGCGCGGGAGTTCGCCGCGATGGTCCGCCGCCGCGTGCGGCGCGAGCCGGTCGCCTACATCACCGGGCGCAGGGGATTCCGGCGGATCGAGCTGGCGGTGGACCGCCGCGTACTCGTCCCCCGTCCCGAGACGGAGCTGCTGGTGGAGATCGCGCACGAGCTGGCGCCGCGGCGGGTCCTCGACGTCGGCACCGGCTCCGGCGCCGTCGCGCTCGCCGTGGCCGACGAGCTGCCGGACGCGCGGGTGCTGGCGACCGACACCTCCGCCGAGGCGCTCGCCGTCGCCACCGCCAACGCCGAGCGGCTCGGCCTGACCGGGCGGGTCCGCTTCGCCGCCGGCACGCTGCCGGATGCCGCCGGCACGCTGCCGGATGAGACTGCGGCCCGGGCCGGCGGCTCAGGGCCGGCCCCGGCCTTCGACCTGGTCCTCGCCAACCTGCCCTACGTGTCCGAGGCCGAGTGGGAGCGGCTGCCGCCCGAGATCCGCACCTACGAGCCGCGCCAGGCGCTGGTGCCCGGCCCGACGGGACTCGAGGCGATCTCCTCGCTGCTCGACCGGATCGCCGCGCGCCCCGGCTTCGCCGCCGCGGTCGCCCTCGAGCACGGGGCGGGCCAGGCGGACGCGGTCGCAAGGCTCGCGGCCGGGGCCGGCTTCGAGCAAGTCGAGAAGCGGCCCGACCTCGCCGGCATAGAGCGGGTGGTGCTGGCGCGATGATCCGCGTCGTCTCGATCGAGGCCGACGGCGCCGGCGCGGCCCGCGGGGCCCTGGAGAGCAGCGTCGCCGGCGGCGAGGTCGTGCTCTTCCCCGCCGACGGGCTCTACGGCCTCGCCTGCGACCCCCTGGACCCGCGCGCGGTGGAGCGCATCCGCGAGCTCAAGGGCCGGCCCGAGGGCAAGCCCTCGGCCGTCATGTACTTCTCGCCGTTGGCGCTGCGCGAGCTGATCGGGGAGTTGGGCCCGCGGGCGCGCGACATCGCCGCCCGGCTCCTGCCCGGCCCCGTCACGCTGGTGATCGCCAACCCCGAGCACCGCTATCCGCTCGCCTGCGGCGACGATCCCGGCCGCCTCGGCGTGCGGCTGATCGAGGGGCCGCTGACCGGGGCGATGACACCCGTGCTGCAGACCAGCGCCAACGCGAGCGGCGCCCCGGCGCCCTCGGACTTCTCCGACGTCGACCAGGCGATCCTCGACGCGGTCGACCTCGCGATCGACGGCGGGCGCCTCGGCGGCGAGCCCTCTACGGTGATCGACCTGTCCCAGCTCGACGACGGCGGCGACTGGGCGGTCCTGCGGGAGGGCGCGCTGCCGGCGCCGGAGCTCGAGCGGATGCTCGCCGGGCTCTAGCGGCCCGCCCCCGGGAGGACCGTCGCCGGGGCGGGGCACCTCCATCGGCGGCGAGTCGTAACGTCTGTCAATCTGAGAGCCGAGCCACCGAGAGGAGCGACTTGAGCGAGCTGCCCGACGATTTCCAGACCGCGCCCCTGGCGGATGTCGACCCCGACATCGCGCGTGTGCTCGACCGCGAGCTCGCCCGCCAGCAGGGGACGCTGGAGATGATCGCCTCCGAGAACTTCGTGCCGCAGGCCGTCCTCGACGCCGCCGGCTCGGTGCTGACCAACAAGTACGCCGAGGGCTACCCCGGCAAGCGCTACTACGGCGGCTGCGAGGAGGTCGACGTCGCCGAGCAGCTCGCCATCGACCGCGCCAAGGCCCTGTTCGGCGCCGAGCACGCCAACGTCCAGCCGCACGCCGGGGCGCAGGCGAACAACGCCGCCTACATGGCGGTGCTCGACCCGGGCGACACGATCATGGGCCTGGCGCTCGACCACGGCGGCCACCTCAGCCACGGGATGAAGCTGAACGTCTCGGGCAAGCTCTACAACGTCGTGCAGTACCACGTCTCCCGCGACGACCTGCTCGTCGACATGGACGAGGTCGCGGCGCTGGCGAGGGAGCACAGGCCGAAGCTGATCATCGCCGGCTGGTCGGCCTACCCGCGCCAGCTCGACTTCGCCGCGTTCCGCGAGATCGCCGACTCGGTCGATGCGCGGCTGATGGTCGACATGGCCCACTTCGCGGGGCTGGTCGCTGCGGGCGAGCACCCGAACCCCGTCGAGCACGCCGACATCGTCACGACCACGATCCACAAGACCCTCTGCGGCCCGCGCAGCGGCATGATCCTCTGCCGCGAGGAGCTGAAGGCCGACATCAACCGCGCCGTGTTCCCCGGCCAGCAGGGCGGCCCCCTGATGCACATCGTCGCCGCCAAGGCCGTGGCGCTGAAGATCGCGGCCACCGAGGAGTTCGCCGCGCGCCAGCGCCAGACGATCGCCAACGCGCGCGCCCTCGCCGAGGGCCTGGTCGCGGCCGGGGTGGACGTGCTCACCGGCGGCACCGACGTTCACCTCGTCCTCACCGACCTGACCCCCACCGGAGTCTTCGGCAAGGAGGCCGAGCTGCGGCTCGAGGAGGTCGGGATCACGGTCAACCGCAACGCGATCCCGTTCGACGAGCGCCCGCCGATGGACCCCTCGGGCCTGCGGATCGGGACGCCTGCGCTGACCACCCGCGGCCTCGGCGAGGACGACATGCGCGAGATCGCCGCCGTGATCGGCGCCGCCCTCGGCGAGGACTTCGAGTCCGAGAAGGCCCCGTTGCTGGAGCGGACCCGGGCCCTGATGGAGCGCCACCCGCTCTACCCGCAGCTCTCCGCCGCGACCGTCTAGACCGTTTGGAGCCCGGCGGCGCAGAGGAGGGTCGGCTCCGGACGCTGAACCTCGTCGCTGCCTCCGCCCACGCCGCGCAGGCGGCCGCGATCCTGCTGCTCGCCGACGGGGTCTCGCTTCCCGTCACGGCGGAATTCCTGACCGGACCCCCGGGCGCGGGCGACCGCGGGGAGACCGAGCTGTTCGAGCTTCCATTCGGCCCCGCGGTGGCGGCCTTCCTGCTCCTCGCTGCCGTGGACCACCTGGCGGTCGCCGTCGGGCGAGGCAGGCGCTGGTACGAGCGGAACCTGGCCGCCGAGATGAACCCCGCGCGCTGGTGGGAGTACTCGGTCAGCGCCTCGCTGATGGTGGTCCTGATCGCGATGCTGAGCGGGATCTCGGAAGCGAGCGCGCTGATCGCGATCTTCGGCGCCAACGCCGCGATGATCCTCTTCGGCCTCGTAATGGAGCGAGTCAACCGCCCCGGCGAACCCGTGGACTGGCGGCCCTTCGCCTACGGTTGCGTGATCGGCGCGTTCCCGTGGCTCGCGATCGGCGTCACCATCGGGGTCGCCGAGAGCGAGGGCGGGACGGTGCCCGGGTTCGTGATCGCGATCTTCATCTCGCTGCTGGTCCTCTTCTTCAGCTTCGCGGCCAACATGTGGCTCCAGTACCGCCGGCGGGGACGCTGGGCCTCCTATCTCCACGGCGAGCGCGCCTACATCTGGCTCAGCCTGACGGCGAAGAGCGCACTCGCCTGGCAGGTCTTCGCGGGAGTGCTGGCCGGAGGCTGATCGGATGAGGGTCTGGGTCGACTGCACAGCCGCCGCGCACCCGCTGGTGCTGCGGCCGATCATCGAGCGCCTCGAGGCCGCGGGCCACCGGGTCGACGTGACGGCGCGCCGCTACGGCCAGACCGAGGGCATCCTCGAGCGCCTGGGGATCCCGTACACCAGCGTCGGCGAGCACGGCGGGGCATCCGCGCTCGGCAAGGCCAGGGCGCTCGGCGGTCGCAGCGCGCGGCTCTGGCGCTGGGCGCGGGGGAAGGGGTTCGACCTCGCGCTGGCCCACGGCTCGGTGGACATCGCGCTGGTCTCCAAGGCGCTGCGGGTCCCGCTCGTGCAGATGAACGACTACGAGCACGCGGGCCTGCAGCGGCGGATCAGCTTCCGCGCCGCGCGGCTGGTGCTGGCCCCCGACGCGATCTCCGTGGAGGCGATGGAGCGCTGCGGCGCGAGCGCCGACCGGCTCTTCCGCTACCCGGGCCTGAAGGAGGACTACTACCTGTTCGGCTTCGAGCCCGACCCGGCCGTCCTCTCCGAGCTGGAGCTCGACCGCGACCGCGTGCTGGTGGTCATGCGGCCTCCGCCCGAGACCTCCGAGTACCACGCGCAGAACCCGCTGTACGAGGCGGTGCTCGACCGGCTCGCCCGCGAGAGCGGCGTCACCGCCGTCGTGATCCCGCGGACCGGGGCCCAGCGCGAGCGCCTGCGGGGCCGCGGAGCGAGGCCGACCGGCGCCGCCGCAGCCCCCCTGGTCGTCCCGGAGCGCGCGATCGACGCGCAGAGCCTGATCGCCTACGCGGACCTCGTCGTCGGGGCCGGTGGCACGATGAACCGCGAGGCCGCCGCCCTCGGCACGCCCGTCTACACGATCTTCAGCGGCGCGATGGGGGCGGTCGACGAGCGCCTGATCGCCGCAGGCCTGCTGCGCCCCCTGGGGGACGCGGGCGCGATCGAGCTGGCGAAGGCGAGCCGCGAGCGCACCGGCCCGCTGCACCCGCGCGACCCCCAGCTGCTCGCCGACGCGGTCCTGCGCGCAGCGCGGTGACCGACGTACCGGCGGCGATCCGGGACAATCCGGTCCCTATGCGGTCCCTCGATTCCTGGGACGCGGTCTGGGCATTCGTCTTCGCCGCGTCGGTCGCCTGGATGCTCGTGCCCCTGGCCGAGTCGATCGCGCGACGCATCGGGGCGATGGACATGCCCAAGGAGCGCGGACTGCACGACCAGCCGACCCCCCGCCTGGGCGGGCTCGCGATCATGGTCGCGGTGCTCGGCGCCGGGGTCATCTGGCTCCCCTGGGACGCCGAGACTCGCTCGATCCTCGGCGGCGCGGCGGCGATCACGCTGCTGGGGGTCGCCGACGACGTCTGGGGGGTGCCGCCGCTTCCGAAGCTGATCGGCCAGATCGGCGCGGCGATGATCCCGGTGGTGCTGGGCGACGTCCGGGTCGACGTCACGACGCTGCCGTTCGTCGGCGGGTTCGATCTGGGCTGGATGTCCTACCCGCTGACGATCTTCGGGATCGTCGCGGTGATCAACATCATCAACTTGATCGACGGCGTGGACGGCCTCGCCTCCGGCGTCTGCGTGATCTCGGCGGTCACGTTCTCGATCATCGCGATCTCCCTCGACCGCTTCGAGGCCGGCGTCCTGGCCGCGATCACGGCGGGCGGCGCGCTCGGCTTCCTGCGCCACGGCTTCCCGCCCGCGTCGAGCTTCATGGGGGACACCGGCTCGAACCTGCTCGGCTACCTGCTGGCGACGATCGCCGTGCAGGGCTCCTTGAAGACGAACGCCGCCCTGGCCCTGGCGCTGCCGCTGCTGATCCTCGCCGTGCCGATCCTCGACACCAGCTTCGTCGTCGCCAAGCGCCTCAAGTACCGCCAGCCCATCTACCACGCCGACCGCTGGCACTTCCACCACCGCATGGCGAACATCGGGTTCTCGCAACGGGACACGCTCAAGTACCTCTACGGCTGGACCCTCGTTCTGGCTCTGCTCGCGCTGGCGCTGCGCTTCGTCCCCTACAGCGACGACCGCGGCAACTTCGACTCGTTCTGGACCGCGGTGATGGCGCTGGTGCTGATCGGGGCGCTGGTCGCGAGCGTCTACGTGATCCAGGTCTTGGAGATCCTGAAGCTGCGGCGGTTCCGCCTGCGCCAGCGCCTCGGCATCCTCACCCGCGGCGCCGGGGCGCCCCCGCCGGTTGAGGCCGAGGTGGACGCGGCCGTCAAGCGCGAGCTCGAGACGGGCGACTACGCCGCGGTCGACCCCGAGACGGGGGAGATGTCCGCCGTCGACCCGGACACCGGCGAGATGGAGCGCGTCCGCGCACCGGCGCCCTCCGAGCCCGAGAACGCCTGAGCCTGCAGGCGGCCGGAGTGCCCTGGCTACGCCAGAGCCTCCGCGACCCGCTCGCGCCCGCGGTAGAGGCGGCTCATGACCGTGCCCTCGCGGACGCCGAGGGCGCGGGCGGCCTCGGAGTAGCTGAGGCCCGCCACGTCCACCACGGCCACGGCCTCGCGGTAGGGCTCGGGCAGCTCGGCGACGGCGTCGAGCAGCTCGGCCGCCTCGAGCGAGGCGTGCGGGTCGCCGTGAGTGGTCGCCGCGGCGATCGCGTCGGGGTCGTGTTCGCCGGCGCTCGTATGCTCCCGCCTGATCCGCTCGGAGCGCAGGTGCGAGTACCAGGTGTTCCGCAGCGCCTTCACCAGGTAGCCGAGGTCGTCGTCGCGCCGCAGCAGGCGGGGGCGGGACAGCACCTTGACGTAGGTCTCCTGGACGAGGTCCTCGGCCACCGCCGCATCGCCGGACATCGCGCGGGCCGCGCGGTAGAGCGCGTCGATGTGGTCACCCGCGGCGTCCGGATCGAGGCGCCGCGCCTCCCCCTCGACCACCAGGAAGATCAAAACGGCACCGCCCCGTCGCCCGTCCAGGCCGCCAGCTGCTGCAGCGTCGCGGTGCTCACGCCCTCGCCCGAGAGCACGCATGTCCGGCCGTCGCGCAGCCAGGTGACCACGGCGCGGCCGTCGTCGGTGAGCGAGTCGAGGGCGACGTCGTTGAGCGTCGTCGGCGTCGCCTCCTCCGGCGGGTCTATCGCCTCGCCCGAGACGATCGTGTAGCCGATGCGCCGGCCCAGGCGTTCGTAGAAGACGGTGCGGGTGTCCCGGCCCTCGAGCTCGTCCGCCCGCGCACCCGCCTGCCGCCACCCGAACTCGGGCCGCAGGTTGGGGAAGGGGACGCCCTCGACGCCCTCGGCGAGCACCGCCGGGTTGGCGGGGTCCACCGCGACCCGGGGCTGGGTCGCGGGCAGCTCCGCGAGCTGCGACGCCTCGACGACGGTGGGCCCGCCCGTCCCGCTCGGGAGCACCAGGGCCGCGACCAGCGCGGCGGCCGCTGCGCCCGCGGCGAGCGCGCCCGCGATCGCGAAGCGCCGCCGCCTCACGGGAGGCGAGGGCGCGCGCCGCTCGCCCTCGATCCGCGCGCGCAGGCCGGCGGGCGCGCCGAGCTCGAGGCCGCGCAGGGCAGTCGCGACGGAGCGCTGGCGGTCGAGCGCGAGCCGTAGGGCCGGGGAGGAGGCGACCCGGGCCTCCAGGGCCTCGCGCCGCCGGCCCGCGAGCCTGCCGTCCGCGAGCTGGGCCAGCTCGCGCTCGGTGCGCTCGTCGAGCTCGCCGTTGTGTGAGCTATCTCCGTTCATGCCGGCTCTGTGCCTACAGACGCGCGGGCGGCCAAACTATTCCACGGTCGCCCGGGAATAAAGCGCGGCGGCCGGCGTCCTGGGCGAATGTCAACGACTCCCCAGGAGGGAAACGATGGGAACAAAGCGATTCAGGAAGATTTCGCTCTTGGCCGGCCTCGCCCTGCTCGCCGCGCTGACGGCGATGGGCACGTCCTACGCCGCCCTGCAGGGCAACGAGAACGCGAAGAAGCCGCAGGTGCTGATCGGCGCCGACGACGACGACGTCACCAACGGCACGATCCAGCCGGTCCCCTCGCCACCCGGACCCGACCAGTCGCTGAAGAAGAGCGATCAGCTCTTCGGCGGCGCGGGGCCGGACACGATCGTGGGCCGCCTGGGCAGTGACGTGATCGTGGCCGGGGCCGGCGACGACGTCCTGGTCGGCGGCACCGAGGGCGGCCAGCCCGCTCCGCCCCTGCCCAACAGCGACATCGCCTACGGCGAGGGCGGCAGCGACACGTTCATCTGGGCCCCGGGTGACGGCTCCGACGCCTTCGTCGGCGGCAACCCGCCCAAGGCGAAGAAGCTGAAGGTGAAGGGCAAGAAGGGCAAGGGCAAGAAGGGCAAGAAGGTGCGCAAGCCCGCGCCCGAGGCGGACACGCTGGTGATCGGCAACCTGGTGCTGACGGCGGACTCGAGCGTCCCGCAGCTGTTCGACACCAAGTTCGGCCGCCTGCCGCGCGTGTTCAGCTCGGACCGCGGCGTACCGACGCCCCTCGGCGGCACCCCGCCGCGCAACCCGAACCTGACCGGGCTGTGCGAGATCGTGTCCGCGCCCCCGGGGCTCGGCTACGACTACCTGGTCCGCTTCTTCGGGTCGCCGGGCAACCTGGCGGTCACGATCCGGACCAAGGGCGTCGAGCAGGTGATCTGCCCGACCGGCGGCACCGACGGCGCGACCCTGACCACGCTCGGCCCGCGCGGATCGGGCCCGGTCCAGACGAAGTCCACGGACTTCACGGCCCCGAAGGGCTCGAAGCTGAAGGCGTTCGTCTTCTAGGGATCGCGGGTGGATCGACGGCGGTCGCCGGTCTCAGAGGCCGGCGGCCGCCGCGCGTCGTCCCGGGACCTGTTCGGCTAGGATTCCCGGCCCGTCCGGGCTCCCCACTGGGAGCCCTTTTTGCCGCAAATTGCGACATTTCAATCCCTACAGCCCCGATGACGAGCAGTCCGCCGCTCCCTCCACGGGACCGCTTCGGGCGCTCGCGCCGCTGGCCGCGGCCCGTCGCGGGAATGACCCTTGTCCGGCGTCGCGGTAGGAGCGTCCGAGATGGGTGAGCCGAGCCGCGCCGCGCGCGCGCTCCGCTTCGTCGATCTCGTCCCGTTGGTCGCGGGCCTCCCGGTCTTCATCGCCGCGGACCTTCCGCTCGCCGGCTACGGGGCGGTCGCGGTCGTCTGGCTGCTCGCCCTCGGGCTGGAGCTGGCGGGCGAGCGCATCGCCCAGCGCGAGCTCAGCTCGGGCAACCGGCGCGGTGCGATGGGCTGGGTCGCCGTCACCGGGCTCAGCCGGGTATGGATGGTCGCGATGGCCGTCCTGCTGGTCGGGCTGCTGGACGAGCGCGACGCCGGCCTCGCTGCCGCGGTCTTCGCCGCGATCCTCTTCACCTTCCACCTGACCGGCCGCGTGCTGTCGAAGCTGATGACGCCCGAGGAGCGCCAGCCTCGATGAAGCGCTGGCAAAAGGTCCTGCTCGGCCTCGGCATCTACTTCGCCGTGATCACGGCGGTCTTCCTGATCTTCGGAAGCGAGGGCGAGAACGACGCCTTCAAGCCCCAGAACGAGTTCAAGCTCGAGCCGTGGGTCCACATCAAGATCGCGGGTATCGACTTCTCGATCACCAAGGCGGTGCTCTACCTGGTCCTTGCGTCTGCGGCCACGATCGGAACGATGGTCTGGATCTCGAAGCGAATGGCCGACAAGCCCAACCGGGTGCAGACCGCCATGGAGCTCGCCTACGACCTGACCAAGAGCAACATCACGG
>DASSYK010000134.1:0-2137 GCA_035703345.1 Solirubrobacterales bacterium | reverse complement strand
AGGCCGCGGGCGCCCGCGGCCCGGGTGGTCGAAGCCACGCCCGGCGTGCCCGGAACGAGCTGCGCAGCGGCGCAGTCGCGCAGCACCGGGTGGTCGATCCGCAGCGGGGCGGCGCCCTCGGCCGGCGTGCAGGCGGCGATCGCGATCGCGATCGCGGCGGCGGCCGCCAGCGTGCGCCTCAGCGTTGCCACCACCGCAACCTACCTCGCCCCGTGGCGCGCGGGCGCACCTCGCTCAGCCGAGCTGCTCGCGGACGATGCGCTGGACCTCGGCGCCGTCGGCGCGGCCCTGGGTTTCCTTCATCACGCGGCCCATGATCCGGCCCGCCGCCTTCGGGTTGCCGCCCCGGAAATCGGCTGCGGCCTCGGGCTCCGCCTCGATCGCGGCCTTGACGATCCCCTCGAGCTCACCGGAGTCGGAGATCTGGGCCAGGCCCTCGCTCTCGACGATCGCGGCCGGCTCGCCGCCCTCCGCGACGAGCTTGGCCAGCACCTGCTTGCCGGAGCCGTGCGAGATCGTCTTCCCCTCCACCAGCCCGGCCAGCGCGGCGACGGACTCCGGCGTCGCCTTCGAGTCGAGCGGCGCGTCCTCCCCGGCCTGGCGCAGCGCGGCGACGAGCTCGCCGGTCACCCAGTTCGCGATCGCCTTGGCCGAGGCCCCGTCGGCGGCCGCGAGGGCGCGCTCGAAGTACTCGGCGTAGCCGGCGTCGAACGCCAGCGTGGAGGCGGCCTCCTCGCTCAGGCCGACCTCGGCGACGTAGCGCTCGCGGCGCGCTGCGGGCAGCTCGGGCAGCGCCTCGCGCGCGTCCGCGATCATCGCCTCTGTCGGGGCGATCGGGACCAGGTCCGGCTCCGGGAAGTAGCGGTAGTCGTGCGCGTACTCCTTCGAGCGCAGCGGTGTCAGCGAGCCGTCCTCGGGGTGGAAGTGCAGCGTCTCCTGGACGACCTCCCGGCCCGAGTCGAGCAGCTCGCGCTGGCGGGCGAGCTCGGCCTCGATCCCGCGCTCGAGGAAGCGGAAGCTGTTCATGTTCTTGAGCTCGGTCTTGACGCCGAGCTCCGAGCTCCCGGCGGGGCGCAGCGAGATGTTGCCGTCGACCCGCAGGCTCCCCTCCTCCATGTTCACGTCCGAGACGCCCAGCTGGCGCAGGGTCTCGCGGAGGAGCTGGGCCCACTCGCGCGCCTGGGCGGCGCTGCGGATGTCGGGCTCGGTGACGATCTCGACCAGCGGAGTCCCGCCGCGGTTGAAGTCGACGAGCGAGGCGCCGGAGCCGTGGATGCGACCCGACTCCCCCACGTGGATCAGCTTCGCCGCGTCCTCCTCGAGGTGGGCGCGGTGGATGCGGACGGCTCCCAGCTTTCCGTTGACCGCGAGCGGCTCGTCGTACTGGCTGATCTGGTAGCCCTTCGGCAGGTCGGGGTAGAAGTAGTTCTTGCGGTGGAAGGTGGAGCGCGGGGCCACCTCGCACTCCAGCGCGGCGGCGATCATCAGGCCGAAGAGGACCGCCTGCTCGTTGGTGGCCGGCAGCGTGCCCGGGTGGCCGAGGCAGACGGGGCACGTGTGGACGTTGGGCTCGTCGCCGAAGCTGAGCTCGCAGCCGCAGAACATCTTCGTCTTCGTCTTCAGCTGGACGTGGATCTCGAGCCCGATCACGGGCTCCCACTCGGTCGCGGCGCTCACAATCCCAGCCTCTCGACCTGGTTCTCGTCCATGCCGAAGTAGTGGCCCACCTCGTGCAGCACGGTGCGCTTGACCTCCTCCGCGCTCGGATGGGTCTGGCGGAAGATCACGATGCGCTGGAGCCCTCCGCTGGGGTCGTAGATCCCCATCAGGTTCTCCTCGGGGTGACGGTCCCGGACCAGCACCGCGACGTCGGTCAGCTTCTCGCCGATCTCCGGCGGGAGCATGTCGAGCGCGTCCTGAACCGCCGCGATCATCTCCTCGTCGCTGAGCAGCCCGGTGCTCACGACGCGCCTCCCCGGGGCTTCGCGTCGAAGCCGATCGCGCGCTCGAGGGCGTATGCCGCGTCGAGCATCCCGCTCTCGCTGAAGGCCGGGCCCGCGATCTGGAATCCGACCGGCAGCCCGGGACCGCCGCTCGCGGGCGCCGCGAGGCCGGAGGGGATCGAGATCGCCGGGAT
>DASSYK010000091.1:0-9151 GCA_035703345.1 Solirubrobacterales bacterium | reverse complement strand
GGCGACCGCTCCGCGGGAGGAGGCCCTGGAGTTCCTGACCGAGCTGCCGGGTGTCGGGCGCAAGACCGCCGCCTGCGTGCTGATCTTCACGTTCGACCGGCCGGAGATCCCGGTCGATACCCACGTCCACCGCGTCGGCGGGCGCCTCGGCCTCTTCCGGCCCAACGCCCCCTTCGACGAGGCCCACGACGAGATGATGGCGATCACCCCGGCCGAGGACGCCTACGAGCTCCACATAAACCTGATCCGGCACGGCCGGGCGCTCTGCCGCCCGCGACCGCGCTGCGGCGAGTGTGACCTGCGGCGCATGTGCCGCTGGTACCCGCAGAACCGGGACGAGGGCTAGCCCGACCGGTGCGAGGCCCCTGCTGCCCGCGCCGATATGCTCCCGCGCGATGAAGCGGAGCACTCTCTGGATCTTCGGCATCGTCGCGGTCCTGTTCGCGATCCTGATCCCCGCCTGGGCGATCAGCCGCGAGGGTGGCGAGGAGGCCGCGCCGCAGAACGTCCCGGCGAACCTCCAGGACGGCAAGGAGCTGTTCGTCACCAACTGCGGCTCCTGCCACACGCTCTACAAGGCCGGCACCGACGGTGTCGTCGGCCCGAATCTCGACGAGCTCCTCGCCCCTCCCAGCCCCACGCCTCCCGACCCGGAGACGATCTCGCCGCGCGTGCTCTCGGCGATCGAGCAGGGCGTGGCCGGCCGGATGCCGCAGGGCATCCTCACGGGCTCGCAGGCCGAAGAGGTCGCGAACTTCGTCGCCCAGGTCGCGGGCGACCGCTAAGCCGCCCGCAACTCCGGGGGCCTCGGCGTTGTTTACATCCCCGTTGGAGGAGAGTCAGCCATGCCGGCCGTGCAACCGCGCGGCCGAGGCGAAAGGAGGGTCATCTTGAGAGAAGCATCCGTCCACACACCCGCTCTCGGGCGGGGGGGCCGCGCGGCGATCGCGCTGCTCGCGGGCATCGTCGCCCTGACCCTGCTGCCCGGCGCCGCCGACGCGGCCGAGAAGGGCAAGAAGAAGGGGCAGGTGGTCAAGGTGATGACCAGGAACCTCTACCTCGGCGCCGACCTCGGCCCCGCGCTGAGCGCGCCGAGCCAGCAGGCCTTCATCGAGGCCAACGGGCAGATCCTGCGCCAGGTCGACGCGACCAACTTCCCCGTCCGGGCGAAGGCGCTCGCCTCCGAGATCAAGCAGCGCGATCCCGACCTGGTCGGCATGCAGGAGGTCGCGCTCTGGCGCACTGGCCCGTTCGATCTCAACCCGCCCGTCACCGGCATCCCGGTCGCGAGCGACGTCAAGTACGACTTCCTCCAGCTGCTGCTGACCGAGCTCAACAGCGGCAAGTGCGCGAAGCCCAAGGGGAAGGGGAAGGGGAAGGGCAAGGGCAAGTCGGCCAAGTCGAAGGCCTCGTGCGACCGCTACCGCGTCGCCATCGCCAAGAACGAGTTCGACTTCGAGGCGCCCGCCGACTACGACGGCAACCCCGCCACCGGCGTGTTCGGCGGCGAGATCAACGGCCGGCTGACCATGCGCGACGTGATCCTCGTCCGCGACGGCGCCGGCGTGAAGGTCTCCAAGCCGATCAGCGGGACCTTCCCGACCTTGCTCCGCGTCAACGTCAGCGGCCTCAACGTGAACGTGACGCGGGGGTGGACCGCGCTGGACGCGCGGGTGCGCGGCTCGGAGCAGTTCCGCTTCGTGAACCTCCACCACGAGGCGTTCGACAGCTCGCCCAGCAACGGCACCAACCAGGGCACGACCGTCGGCCAGGGCGAGGTCCGTGAGGCCCAGGCCAAGTCTCTGGTCGCGCCCGGCGGCCCGGCGAACACGAAGCTGCCGGTGATCCTCCTCGGGGATCTCAACTCCGACGACGACACCGTCGGCAACGACGGCGACGTGCTCGCCTACAACGCCCTGGTCGCGGCCGGGCTGCGCCCGGTCGACACGTCGAACCCGTTGAGCTGCTGCCTCTCCGACCCGAACCTGGTCGGCGGCTCGCTCGCGGACTTCGACCACCACATCGACCACGTGATGACCGACAGCAAGGCGATCAGGTTCCGCCGCGGCTTCATCACCGGCCGCGCGCCGGTGAGCGGCCTCTGGCCCTCGGACCACAACGGCGTCACCAGCGAGCTGACGGTCCCGCGGAAGCCCAATCAGGGCAAGCAGAAGGGCAAGGGCAAGAAGCGGTAGGCAGGGGCGCGGCCGGCTTGGCGCCGGCGGCCTCGCGGCCCGGTCGCCTCAGGCGGCCGGGCCGTTTTCGTTCCGGCCTTTACTTCGGTTCACAGATCTTCTAGACTCTCACTCAGATTTCTTCATCTGAGGAACCGAAAGCTTTGGAGGACCTACCAGTATGGCAAGAACGATAGGCATCGATCTGGGCACTACCAACTCGTGCATGGCGGTGATGGAGGGCGACGAGCCGGCGGTGCTCGAGAACGCCGAGGGCGGCCGGACCACCCCCTCCGTCGTCGCGTTCAGCGACAGCGGCGAGAGGCTCGTCGGCACCGTCGCGAAGCGACAGGCGGTGATGAACCCCGAGCGCACGATCTTCTCGATCAAGCGCTTCATGGGCCGCAAGGAGGCCGAGGTCAAGGAGGAGGAGAGAATCGTCCCCTACCAGGTGGACGCCGGCCCGAACGGCGACGTCCGCATCGAGGTGGACGACAAGCAGTACTCCCCGCCGGAGATCTCGGCGATGATCCTGCAGAAGCTCAAGTCGGACGCGGAGGCGAAGCTCGGCGACACCGTCGACAGCGCCGTCATCACCGTCCCGGCCTACTTCAACGACGACCAGCGCCAGGCGACCAAGGACGCCGGCAAGGTCGCCGGGCTCGACGTCAAGCGCATCATCAACGAGCCGACCGCGGCCGCGCTGGCCTACGGCCTCGACAAGGAGGCCTCGGACGAGAAGATCCTCGTCTTCGACCTGGGCGGCGGCACCTTCGACGTCTCGATCCTCGAGATCGGCGACGGCGTCTTCGAGGTCAAGGCCACCGCGGGTGACAACCATCTCGGCGGCGACAACTGGGACGCCGCGATCGTCGAGTGGATCGTGGGCGAGTTCAAGCGCGACCAGGGTGTCGACCTGGCCGCGGACAAGCGCGCCCTGCAGCGCCTCTACGAGGCCGCGGAGAAGGCGAAGATCGAGCTCTCCACCACCCAGGAGACCCAGATCAGCCTGCCGTTCATCACCGCGGTCGAGGGGGAGCCCAAGCACCTGGAGATGAAGCTCAACCGGGCCAAGCTCAACGAGCTGACCGCCGATCTGCTGGACCGCGTGGTCGGGCCGGTGAAACAGGCCCTCTCCGATGCCGACAGCGACGTCGACCACGTGCTCCTCGTCGGCGGCATGACCCGCATGCCGTCGGTCCAGGAGAAGGTCAAGGAGCTGACCGGCAAGGATCCGCACCAGGGCGTCAACCCGGACGAGGTCGTCGCGATCGGCGCCGCGATCCAGGCGGGCGTGCTGGCCGGCGACGTCAAGGACGTGCTGCTGCTCGACGTCACCCCCCTGACGCTCGGCATCGAGACCAAGGGCGGCGTGATGACGAAGCTGATCGAGCGCAACACGACGATCCCGACGAAGCGGTCGGAGATCTTCTCGACCGCCGACGACAACCAGCCCTCGGTGGAGGTCCACGTGCTCCAGGGCGAGCGCGAGATGGCCTCGGGCAACAAGAGCCTGGGCAAGTTCCAGCTCACCGGGATCCCGCCGGCGCCGCGGGGAACGCCTCAGATCGAGGTTACCTTCGACATCGACGCCAACGGCATCCTCAACGTGTCAGCCAAGGACCTGGGCACCGGCAAGGAGCAGAAGATCGAGATCAAGGGCGGCTCCGGGCTCGACGAGTCCGAGGTCGAGCAGATGATCAAGGACGCCGAGTCCCACGCCGACGAGGACCGCCGCCAGCGCGAGCTGGCCGAGGCCCGCAACGTCGGCGAGAACGCCGCCTACCAGGCGGAGAAGCAGCTGGAGGAGCTCGGCGACAAGGTCGACGAGTCCGCCAAGAGCGAGATCGAGGCTGCGATCAAGGACGTGCGCGACTCGCTCGAGGGCGACGACGCCGACGCGATCAAGTCCAAGACCGACGCCCTGCAGGCGGCCTTCCACAAGGTCTCCGAGCAGGTCTACCAGCAGGCCGCCGAGGAGGGCGCGCCCGCCGGTGACGGCGCCGGGGCCTCCGCCAACGGCGCGGGCGCCGACGAGGAGGTCGTGGACGCCGAGGTCGTCGACGACGAGAAGACCTCGTCGTAGGAGGCCCGATGAGCGAGAACCCGATCAACGGCCGGCCTGAGGCGGAGCAGCCGCCTCAGGCCCCGGGGCCCGGCGATCGGGCCGAGGCGGCTGCGGCCGACGCCGCCGAGGCTGCGGCGGAGCATGAGCGCACGGAGCAGGCGGAGCAGCAGGTCGAGCACGACCTCGACGAGCTGGCCGCCGCGCGGCGCGAGCGCGACGAGTACCTCGAGCTCGCGCGGCGGACCAAGGCCGATTTCGAGAACTACCGCAAGCGTGTCAGCCGCGAGGCCTCCGACGCCGCCGTGCGCGGGAAGGCCGGCCTCGCGCGCGAGCTGATCCCGGTGCTCGACAACCTCGAGCGCGCCCTGCAGGCCGCGGGGGTCGGCGACGGCGGCCCGGCCGCCGACGCGCCGAGCGAGGTGGTCTCCCCCAAGGAGGCCCTGGGGCGCGGCGTCGCGCTGGTCGAGGCGGAGCTGCGGGCGACGCTGGAGCGCGCGGGCGTCGAGTCATACGACCCGACCGGGGAACCCTTCGACCCCTCGTGGCACGAGGCGCTCTCCACCCTCCCCCGCGAGGGCATCGCAGCCGGCACGGTGGTCGAAACGCTCGAGAGGGGCTACCGCCTCGACGGGCAGGTCCTGCGCCCCGCCCGCGTGGTGGTCAGCGAGTAGGAGGCGGAGATGGCGAACCGCGACTTCTACGAGGTGCTCGGGGTCTCGAAGTCGGCCTCCGACGACGAGATCAAGAAGGCCTACCGCGATCTGGCCCGCAAGTACCACCCCGACCGCAACCCGGACGACCCGGAGGCCGAGGAGCGCTTCAAGGAGGTGCAGCAGGCATACGCGACGCTCTCCGACGCCGAGAAGCGGAAGCAGTACGACGCCGGCGGCATCTTCGGCGGCGGCCGCGGCTTCCCGGGCGGGGGCGCGGGCGGGGGCTTCCCGGGCGGGGGCTTCGCCTCGGACCTGGGCGACATCTTCTCCAACCTCTTCAACCGCGGGAGCGGCGGCCGGCAGGCCGGCCCGCGGACCCAGCGCGGCCGCGACCTCGAGACCGAGGTCAGCATCTCCTTCGACCAGGCGATGCAGGGCACGCAGATCACCGTCGCGGTCCCGACGACCGGCGAGTGCGGGACCTGCCACGGCAGCGGCGCCGCTCCGGGCACGTCGCCGCACGTCTGCCCGCGCTGCGGCGGCCGCGGCATCGACAGCGAGAGCCAGGGCTTCTTCTCGATCTCACAGCCCTGCCCCGAGTGCGGCGGCCGCGGCGAGATCATCGACGACCCCTGCCCCACCTGCCGCGGCTCCGGGATCGTCGAGGAGACGAAGCGCTTCCGCGTCAACATCCCCGCCGGGGTCCACGACGGCAGCCGCATCCGGGTCGCCGGCAAGGGGGAGGCAGGCTTCCGCGGCGGCACGCCCGGAGACCTCTACGTGACGGTGCGGGTGACCCCCTCGCCGGTCTTCCGCCAGCGCCCCGACGGGAACCTCGAGGTCGACCTGCCGGTCTCGGTGACCGAGGCGATCCAGGGGGCGACGGTCGAGGTGCCGACCCTGAGCGGGACCAAGCGGATCAAGATCGCGCCGGGGACCCAGCACGGGACCACCCAGCGGCTGCGCGGCGAGGGGCCGCCGCGGCCGAGCGGCAACGGGCGCGGCGACATCCACTACCGCGTCCAGCTCGACGTCCCGCGCCAGCTCACCGAGGAGCAGCGGGAGGCCGTGGAGAAGCTGGCCGAGTCCCTCAACGGGCACGACCCCCGCGAGGCGCTCCTGCGCCAGGCGGGGCGTCCGGGACGGAGGGGAGAGTGAGTGGACCGATGGCCTCCGGAGGCGACCGCAGGCGGGCTCGCGGCCGACGGCGCGCGCGGATCGACGAGGACCGCGGCGTCTTCATGATCTCCGTCGCGGCAGAGCTCGCGGAGATGCACCCCCAGACCCTGCGCATGTACGAGGCGCGCGGGCTGATCACGCCGAAGCGCTCGCCCAAGAACACGCGTCTCTACTCCCAGGCAGACGTCGAGCGGCTGCGGCGGATCCAGCGGATGACGAACGACGAGGGGCTGAACCTCGCCGGGGTCGAGATGGTGCTGGAGATGGAGGCGACCGTCGAGCGGATGCGCACGGAGATGGCGCGGATGCGCAAGCGCGCGGCCGAGATGGAGCGAAGGATGAGCGCCGAGATGGACCGCCTGCGCCGCGGGGTCTCGGGCGGCGAGCTGGTGCCCTACGGCGCCTACCGGGCCGAGATCGGCCCCCGCGAGCAGCGGGGCGTCCAGGTCCCGATCCGCCGCGCCAAGGGCGGCTCGGGCCGCAGCTGATCCGCGCCCAGGGCCGACGGGCCCCTAGGGCGCCACCCAGTACGACTCGCGCGGCGGCCGCGCCAGCAAACGCGAGGTGATCCCCTCGATCACGGCGAAGGCCGTCGAGCCCGGCGAGAGATCGGTCAGGACCGCGAGGCCGAGGCGCTCGCCGGTCCGGTCGCGCAGCAGGGCCGCCTGGTGGGTCACCGGGCCGCTCGTCTCCTCGGTCGCGGGCGGCCGCCAGCCGCCCTTGAAGTAGACGGCCCAGCGGCCGGGGGCCGCCTCCGGGATCCCCCACCGCTGCGTCGAGACGATCCCGGCGAGCAGGCGCTCGGCGTAGCGGCGGTGGGGGCCGGTGAGGTTGCGATCGAGCCTGAAGAAGAAGCGGGCGAGGTCGGCGGCCGTGACCTGCGCGCCGCCCCAGTACCCGGGCGTGAACTCGAACGACCGCATCCCGGCGCGCTCGGCGACCTCGCTCATGCCCTCGTCACCGACGCGGGCGTAGACCGAGGCGGCGGCGTCGTTGTCGGAGACGGTGATCATCGCCTCGAGCAGGGAGCGCGTGGTCCCGTCGAGCGGCTCCCGCTCAGCCCGCAGCCGGCGCAGCTCCGCGGCCAGCAGCAGGACCTTGGAGACGCTCGCCGAGCTGAACTGGTCGTCGGGCTCGTACCCGCGCAGGCCGGCGTCCTCGTCGAGGACTGCGAACGACACCGTCCCCGGGGCCGCGGCCGCGAACTCCCGCGCAGCGGCGATGCGGCCGGCCTCGGGGTAGGGGGACGGCGGCCACGTCTTCGCCCCGGCGGGCGCCGCCGCCAGGATGCACGCGAGCGCCGCGAGGACGGGCGCGGCCGCCCGGGGGGAGAGGAGCCGCTTTACGTACGATCGCTGTCCCGTCATGGCTTCGCTCGCGCGCAATCCTCGCACCGATGCCGTCGCCGCTCAGGACGTGCGCGCTCTGGCCCTGGCCTCGGGCCTGGGCCGGCTTGCGATCGGTGCCGGACTCGCGGTGGCGCCGCGGGCCGCGCTGGCCGCGCTCGGGTTCCGCGATCACGGCCCCTCCACGGTGGCGGTCGCGCGCATCGCCGGCGGGCGCGACATCGCGCTCGGCGCCGCCACGCTGCTGGCGCTGGGCGACGGGGAGCGGCTGCGCGCGGCGAGCATCGCCAATGCCGCCGTCGACGCGGGGGACACGCTCACATTCGCGGCGGCGCTCGCGGCGCGCGACGACGAGGTGCGCGACGCCGCCCTGCGGGGAGTCGCCGCGGCAGTGCCGGCCGCGCTCGCGGGCGCCTGGGTCGCGCTGCGCCTGCGCTAGCCGGGCTCGAAGCGGTAGGGCTCCCCGGGGTCGTCGGGGTCCAGGCCCACGTCCGACAAGGCCTCGCGCGGATCGTGGTAGATGCGCCAGTACACGGCCTTGCCGTCGCGGAACGTCGTCACGTGGGCGTCGTGCAGCTCGAGCTCGATCTCGCCGCGAATGCCCTCGCCCTTCCCGACCGTCCGGATCAGCGAGACGACGCGCTCGCCGACGGCGTACATCTCGATCTCGAGCACCTCCATCGTGTCGAAGGCGTCGACCATCTCGCCGAACGTCCGCAGCAGGACGTCGCGCCCGCGCAGCCGGGTCCCCCCGGGCATGTCCGGGTCGTAGACCTCCACGTCCTCGTCGAAGTAATGCGCCGCCCGCTCCAGGCCGCCTGTGTTGAACGCCTCCACGACCTTGCGGTTGATCTCCAGGAGCTCGGGCAGGCCCTCCCGGTCCCGAGACGATCCTCGCTCTCGCTCCATCTCACCCCCTTATTCCGGTGTCGTCTCGCGGCTGCACCGCCGATCGGGGGATGGTACGCCCTGCGGCGTGTTGCGTCGCGGATCGACGCCGATCCGGCCCTCATCTTTCTCCTCGCGATGATCTGAGTGGTCAAGACTCAGATTTCTTGCTAATGCCCCTGGAACCCGGTAGACTGCCCGCAGATGCAGCAGGATCGTTTCACGATCAAATCACAGGAGGCCGTCGCCGCCGCACAGCGGCTCGCTTCGGAGAACTCGAACCCGGAGCTCGCCCCGGCGCACCTGCTCGCCGCCCTGCTCGACCAGGACGACGGCGTCGTCGTCCCCGTCCTCCAGCGCCTCGGCGAGGACATCGAGGCCGTCCGCGCCCGCGCCAGGGATGCGATCGAGAAGCTGCCGCGCCTGAGCGGCAACACGGTTCCGGACGTCCGGCCCTCGAAGGAGTTCGTCTGGGTCATGCAGCAGGCCGAGCGCGAGGCCTCCGGGCTGGCCGACGAGTACATCTCCACCGAGCACTTCCTGCTCGCCCTGGCCGACGAGAAGTCGGGCGCCGCGGACCTGCTTCCCGACCGCGCCGTGCTCCTCGCCGCGATCTCCGACGTGCGCGGCCCCCACCGCGTCACCTCCCAGAACCCCGAGGACAGCTACGGCGCGCTCGAGCGCTACGGCCGCGACCTCACCGCCGAGGCCGAGAGCGGCAAACTGGACCCGGTCATCGGCCGCGACGAGGAGATCCGACGCGTCATCCAGGTCCTCTCGCGCCGCACCAAGAACAACCCCGTCCTGATCGGCGAGCCCGGCGTGGGCAAGACCGCCATCGTC
>DASSYK010000168.1:0-5497 GCA_035703345.1 Solirubrobacterales bacterium | reverse complement strand
CATCGGCACGGTGCAGTAGTCGGACATGTACATCGCCAGGGGATCGTCGGTGCGCTCGCCGAGCTCGAAGGCGACGGTGGGCGAGGTCGGCGTGACGACGAAGTCGAACCGCTCGAACGCCGCAGCGAAGTCCTGGGCGATCTTGGTGCGGACCTTCTGCGCGCGGTCGTAGTAGGCGTCGTAGTAGCCGGAGGCGAGCGAGTAGGTGCCGAGCATGATCCGCCGCTTCACCTCGACGCCGAAGCCGTCGTGGCGGGTCGCCTCGTACATCTCGGTCAGGTCGGCTCCGTCGGCGCGGAGCCCGAAGCGCACGCCGTCGTAGCGCGCGAGGTTGGCGGATGCCTCCGCCGGAGCGAGCACGTAGTAGGCGTCGATGCCGTACCCGGCGTGCGGCAGCTCGGTCTCGGAGACCTCGCCCCCCAGCTCGGTGATCAGCTTCAGCGTCGCCTCGAAGCTCGCGCGCACGCCGTCCTCGATGCCCTCGGCGTCGCCGGCGAGCTCGCGCGGCACTCCGAACTTGAGGCCCTTCAGGTCCTCCCGCCCGGGCATCGCTATCCCGCCCTCGATCCCGGTCGAGGTCTGGTCGCAGGGATCGCGACCCTCCAAGGACCGCAGCATCAGGGCCGCGTCCGTGACGTCGCGGGTCAGCGGGCCGCACTGGTCGAGCGAGGAGGCGAAGGCGATCATCCCGTAGCGGGAGACGGCACCGTAGGTCGGCTTCATGCCCACGATCCCGCAGAGCGACGCGGGCTGGCGGATCGAGCCGCCCGTGTCCGTCCCGATGGCCCAGGGGGCCAGCCGTCCGGCGACCGCGGCGGCCGACCCGCCCGAGGAGCCCCCGGGGACGCGCCCCCGGTCCCACGGGTTGAGGACGTCGCCGTAGGCGGAGTTCTCATTCGAGGACCCCATCGCGAACTCGTCCATGTTCGTCTTGCCGAGCACTCGCGCGCCCGCCTCGCGCAGCCGCGTGACCGCGGTCGCGTCGTAGAGCGGCACGTGACCCTCGAGGATGCGCGAGCCGGCAGTGGTGGCGACCCCCTGGGTGCAGAAGATGTCCTTGACCGCGATCGGGACGCCGCGCAGCTCCCGCCCGGCGGTCCCCTCGTCGACGGGGCTGTCCTCCGCCGCGTGCCAGAGGTAGGCGTTGAGGTCGTCCCCGGAGGCCGCCTCGCGGTAGGCGCGCCAGTACTCGTCGGAGGACAGCTCCCCGGAGGAGATCCGCTCGATCGCCTGCGCGACCGTGAGCTCGAGCAGCTCGCTCATCCCCGCACCTCGTTCATTCCCTCCCGCCCAGGCTCACGCCTGCGGCGAGGGGACGCGGAAGGCGCCGTCGTCGGGATCCGGAGCCAGCTCGAGCACGTCCTCGCGCGGCCAGCTCGGGCGCGGCTCGTCGGCCCGGAGCACGTTCTCCAGGGCGATCACGTGCGACGTCGGCTCGACGTCGTCGAGGTCGAGCTCGGAGATCCGCTCGACGTGCTCGAGGATCTTCGAGAGCTCGCCGGCCATCCGCTCGACCTCCTCGTCGGTGAGACGGAGGCGGGCCAGCTTGGCGACGTGCAGGACCTGGTCGCGATCGATCACCGGCCGGATTCTAGGCCGGAGGCGATCCGGCCGGTCACCGCGCAGCCACCTGGCTGAGCGGCGGTTAGGATGCCACCGCGATGACGGGGGAGAAGGCCGAGCGCTTCGTCCGTTTCAGCTTGCTGCTGATGGCCGGCGGCTTTGCCCTCGTCGGGTTCTTCTTCATCGCCTGGCCCGACGGGACTCTCGCCCGCCTGACGGAGTTCGGCGACAACTTCGGGGACTTCACGGCCGCGCCCGAGACCGACGAACGGCTCTGGCTCTCGCTCGGCTTCGCCTACATGGTCGTGATCACGTTCCTGGCGCTGATCGCCGCCTCGGACGTCGTCCGCTACCGGCCGATGATCCTGGCGCTCGCCGCGGGCAAGGCGGCCTCCTCGATCACCTCGCTGGTCTTCTTCGCGCAGGACGACGTGTTCGCCTACCTGCTGAACGGCATCGTGGACGGCTCGCTCGTGTTCGCCTCGCTCCTGCTCTACTCGTTGGCCGGCAGGGTCGGGGCCCCCGCCGCTCCCGGCTGAAGGCGCGCGCCGGGGCTCGGGGCCGCTGAGCTCAGGACGCTGCGCGCGATCGCCGAGACGATCATGCCGGGGCACCGGGGGCTGCCCGCGGCCGAGTCCGAGATCCCCGTCGCCGAGCCGGTGGCTCGCTTCCTCGCGAGGCTGCCTGCGAACCGGGTCGCGCTCGTGCGCTGGGCCCTGCGCGCGGTCGAATGGGCGCCGTTCCCGTGGCGCTTCAGCCGCATGAGCGTCGATGCCCGGACCGGCTACCTGGCGGAGATGGAGCACTCCCGTCTCGGCGCCTATCGCGAGCTGGTGCTGCTGGCGAAGGTGCTGTCGATGGCCGGCTGGGCGAGCGACCCGCGCGCCGCCGCCGCGGTCGGCTACGAGGCGCGCTGCGCCGTCCGCGAGGGGTCGCCCACACCGCGCGCGGGCTCGCTCGGAGACCTGCGCCCGCGCGGCGACGGCGAGGAGTGCGACGTCGCGATCGTCGGCTCGGGCGCGGGCGGCGCGGTAGCCGCCTCGGTGCTCGCCGAGGCGGGGCTGGACGTGCTCGTGCTCGAATCCGGCCCTTACCTCAGCCATCGCGACTACCCCACCGACACGCTCGAGGGGCTGCCGCTGATGTACCGCGACGGCGGCCTCACGGTGACCGGTGGCCGTCCCCCGATCGCGATCCCGGTCGGGCGCACGGTCGGCGGCACGACCGTGATCAACTCCGGCACCTGCTTCCGCGCCCCCGGCGAGGTGCTCTCCGAGTGGCGCGAGGGGGCGGGAATCCCCTGGGCCGGGGAGATGGACGGCGACTATGCCGCCGCCGAGGAGATGCTCCAGGTGGCGCCCGTCGATCCCGAGCGCATGGGCCGCAACGGCCAGCTCTGCATGGAGGGCGCCGCCGCGCTCGGCGCCGGCGGCGGGCCGATCGCCCGCAACGCCGGCGCCTGCGTGCAGTGCAGCACCTGCCCGCTCGGTTGCCGCCTGGACGCCAAGCGCGCCGCCCACGTCTCCTACCTCCCCCGCGCCGTCGCGGCCGGAGCGCGGGTGCGCGCGGGGGTGCAGGCGCTGCGGGTGAGCGTCGAGGACGGGCGCGCCACCGGGCTCGAGTGCCGGGCCGGCCTGCCCACCGACGCGGCCGAGGAGGCCGCGCGCGGCGGGCGCCCGGCTCGGGGGCGTCCCTGGCGGGCGCGGGCGCGCGCCGTGCTCGCCGCCGCGGGCGCCTTCGGCACGCCGGAGCTGCTGCTGCGCTCCGGCATCGCGCACCCCCAGCTCGGCCGCAACCTGCACGTCCACCCCGCCGCCTGGATCGGCGCCCGCTATCCGGATCCGGTGCGCGGCTGGGAGGGCGTGATGCAGAGCTACTACGTCGATCAGTGGCAGCCGCAGGGCATCCTGCTCGAGGCGACCTTCACCCCGCTCTCGTTCGGGTCGCAGTGGCTGCCCGGCGTCGGCGAGGCGTTCGCCGACCGCGTCGCCAACTACGACCGGATCGGCTCGATCGGCGTCCACCTGCACGACCGCTCCGCGGGCCGCGTCGGGCTCTCTCCGAGCGGCTCGCTGCGGCTCGGCTACGCGCTGAGCGACGAGGAGGCGCTCACACTCCAGTTCGGGATCGCCCGCGCCGCCGAGATCCACTTCGCCGCCGGGGCGACCGAGGTCTATCCCAACGTCGGCGCTTGCGCCGTGATCCCGCGCGGGCGGCTGCCCGAGTTCGAGTCGATGCGGCTGAAGCCGGCCGACCTGCGCCTCGAGGCGTTCCATCCGATGTCGACGGCGAGGATGGACTCCGATCCGGCGGCCGGCGTCACCGACCCCCGCGGGGCCGTGCGCGGAGTCCAGGGCCTCTTCGCGGCCGACGCGAGCCTGCTGCCTTCGTCGGTCGGGGTCAACCCGATGATGACGGTCATCGCCTGCGCCGCCCGGGTCGCGCGCGGGGTCGGCTCCGAGCTTGCCGGCGAGCGTCCGCGCGTGCCGGCGGCCGCCTAGCGGGGACCAAGGCCCCTGACAGCCGAGCGGGCCTGGGGCATACTTCCGTCAAATGGCCACGATCGAGCTCGACCGGGCCGCGGTGCGCGAGCTGAGCACGTCCTTCGCAGGGGCGCTCGTCCGACCCGATGACCCCGCCTACGACGAGCGCCGCCGGGTCTGGAACGGGTCGATCGATCGCTCCCCGGCACTGATCGCGCGATGCGTCGGAGTGGCGGACGTGATCGCGGCGGTCAGGTTCGCGAGGAAAGCCGGCCTCCCGGTCGCCGTCCGAGGCGGGGGCCACAGCTTCCCGGGCCTGTCCGTCTGCGACGGCGGACTCGTCATCGACCTGGGGCCGATGAAGGGAATCCGGGTCGACCCGGAGGCGCGCACGGCGAGGGCGCAGGCCGGCGTGCTCTGGGGCGAGCTCGACCGCGAGACCCAGACGTTCGGACTCGCGACGACTGGCGGGATCGTCACCCACACCGGAGTCGCGGGCCTCACGCTGGGCGGCGGTATCGGGTGGCTTCAGCGAAAGCACGGGCTGACGATCGACCAGCTCCTCTCCGTCGACGTGGTCACCGCCGACGGCGATTTCGTGAAGGCGAGCGAAACCGAGAATCCCGATCTCTTCTGGGGGTTGCGCGGCGGCGGCGGCAACTTCGGGATCGTCACCGAGTTCGAGTTCCGCCTCCACCCAGTGGGTCCGATCGTGTTCGCTGGACCGATCTTCTGGCCGATGGAGAAGGCGCCCGATCTCCTGCGCTTCTACCGCGAGTGGAGCGCCGAGGCGCCGGACGAGCTGATGACGATCGTCGTCCAGCGCAAAGCGCCGCCGCTTCCCTTCGTCCCCGCGGAGCTGCACGGAAAGCTGGTCGTGAGCGTCGCGTGCTGCTATGCGGGCCCCGTCGAGGAGGGGGAGGCGGTGGTGCGCCCACTCAAGTCGTTCGACGCACCGGTGCTCGATCTCTGCGAACCCAAGCCCTACATCGCCCATCAGGCGATGTTCGACGCATCCTTCCCCCACTACCGGTGGTACTACATGCGGGCCTGCGATGTGGCGGAGCTCAGCGACGAGGTCATCGACATCGCGGTCGACCACTCGCTGCGGATCCGCTCCCCGCTGACGGCCTTCCCGATCTGGCAGATCGGAGGAGCGGTCGCGCGGGTGGCCGAGGAGGAGACGGCCTTCAACGGCCGCGGCGCGGGACACACGTTCAACATCACCGGCACGACGGCGACCGCCGAGGGCTTCGACGCGGAGCGGGAGTGGGTCAGAGGCTTCTGGTCAGCGCTCGAGCCCCACCACACGAGCGTCTACGTCAACTTCCTCATGGACGAGGGCCAGGAGCGGATTCGGCAGGCGTACGGAGCCGAGAAGTACGACCGCCTGCAAGCGCTGAAGCGAAAGTACGACCCCGAGAACCTCTTCGACCACAACCAGAACATCC
>DASSYK010000060.1:0-10293 GCA_035703345.1 Solirubrobacterales bacterium | reverse complement strand
TCGGACCCGACGACGCGGTTGTTGGCGGTGACGAGGTAGCCGTCCTCGGGGTCGGTCAGCTCGGGCAGCTCCTCGTAGGGGACAAGCCCATGCCACTCGAACTCGCCGGTCCAGCCCGGCTTCGGCAGGTCGGGGCAGTCGCCGGCGCGCTTGGGCAGGTGGCCGATCAGCTTGTAGCCGATGCTCTCGCGGTCGGCCCAGATCAGGTTGACCACCGGCATCGCGACCGGGCGCAGCATCTCGACGAGCTCGGGACCGCTGCGCGGCTCGAGCACCTCGAAGTGGGCGGGAGAGACCGAGGGGGCGTCGAGGGCCGTCCAGCGCAGGGCCACCGGCGACTCGGCGTCGATGCCGAGCTGCTCGTTGACGATCGGGCCGTGCCGGCTCGAGCGTACGGTGATCGGCACGGGCTCCTCCGAGCCGCGCACCGAGATCTCCTCCTCGACGACGTCGAGCGGCAGCCACTCCTCCCGGAAGAGGTAGGTCCCGTCGTCGCGCACCCGCTCGACGAAGAGGTCCTGGCAGTCGGCGAGGACGTTGGTGAAGGTCCAGCAGACGTCGTTGTTCTGGCCGAAGAAGACCGTGGGGATGCCGGGGATCGTGCCGCCGCGGCAGAAGCGGTCACCGAGCTCGAGCGAGACCTCGTAGATGAAGCCGGGCATCGAGCTGGGCAGGTGCGGGTCGCCCGCGATCAGCGGCGCGCCGGTCGCCGAGCGCTTGCCGCTCACCGCCCAGTTGTTCGATCCGGTGGCGCCGGCGGGCAGCCCGATCAGCTCGCGCACCCGTCCGATCTGGTCGACGAGCGCGAGGCCGTCGCCCCCGTATCCGGCGCCGGGCGTGGTGACGACCGGGTTGCCGCGGGGGTAGGGGGGATCGAGCCTCGCGGCGCGCTCCGGGCCGAGCTCGCGAATCAGGTCGGCGCGGAGCAGCTCGCGCTCCCAGTTGACCGACATCCCGAAGGCGAAGAGCTTGCCGCCGGCGAGGCAGTCGACCGGCCTGAACGGCTCCACGCCCAGCCGCATGATCTGGAGCTCAGCGGGCGGCGTGGCCGCCGTGCGCCCGGCCTCGTTCAGGCCGGCGCAGTAGGCCTCGAGCATCGAGAGGACCTCTGGATCGAGCTCGGCCACCTCGCGCTCGGCCGCCCGCTTCATGCCGACGGTGCGCATGAAGCGGTCGACGGGAAGGCCGTCGCGGCCCGCCATCTCGGACAGGCGACCCGAGACGACCCTCCGGTGCAGCTCGCACTGCCAGAGCCGGTCCTGCCCATGGCAGAACCCGAGCCCGAACCAGAGGTCATGGCGGTCACCGGCGCGGACCCGGGGCATGCCCCAGCGGTCGCGAGCGATCTCGACCGGGCCGTCGACGCCCCGCACCCGCAGCTCGCCCTCGCTCCTGGGCAGCGGGCGCCGAAAGAGCTGCCACCAGATCCCGGCTGCGCTCGCACCGAAAAGTGCGCCGCCCAGGCCGAGGCCCTTGAGCCCGTTCTTCAGCAGACGGGTGGGATCGATCCCCATGCGACCTTCATACCAGGCGTCCGCACCACCGGCCTACTCCATCATGTGCTCGGGCAGCCGCCCCTCGTCGGCGAGCTTGTCGAGGTGTGCCTGCATCGCAAACGCCGCGGCCGGGCGCAGCTGCGGCGGGACGTCGTCCCAGACCGCGTCGAGCAGCTCCATCCGCGAGTGGATCCCCGCCTCGAGCGCCTCGACCAGCCGCCGCTCCCGGCTCTCGCGGTGCTCGATGTACTCCGCGATCTTGGCGGCCGGGTCGCTGACCGCGGGCCCGTGCCCGGGCAGGATCCGCTCCAGCTCCAGGTCCTGGAGGCGGCGCAGGGAGCGCATGTAGTCCGCGAGCGAGCCGCCCTGGTCGCCGGGCGGAACGATCGTCGAGCCCTCCCCGAGGATGAGGTCTCCCGAGAAGCAGATCATCCCCTCGGCGCCGCCGGCCGCCGGGTGATCAGCGTCGAGCAGGAAGCAGACGTGGTCGTGGGCGTGCCCCGGTGTGGCCAGCGCCGCGATCCCCTGCCGCGCGGCGCCGTCCTCGAGCTCGGTGACGCTGATGCCGAGGAGCTCGACGCCGTCGCTGTGGTCGCCGTGATCATGCGTCAGCAGGACCGTCCCGATCCCGCCGCGCGCGGCCCCGGCGGCCCTGACCCGCTCGACGTGCCCCTCGTCTGCCGGCCCGGGATCGATCACGACCGCCGGATCCCGCCCGACCAGATACGTGTTCGTGCCGTCGAGCGTCATCGGCCCCGGATTCGGGGCGACGATCAGCTCGATGTCGGCTTCCATGCGACCACCCTAGCCCTCTCGGAAAGCACCGTTCCGCGTGGAGGGCGGGGCCGGCGCTCAGGCCGCGCGGGCGGCGGCCGGCTGCGCGGAGCTGTCGGTCTCCAGCCCGCGGCGGACGGCTTCGCGGGCATCCTCGGGCTCGAGGACGACGAAGTCGCCGGCGCCCTTGAGGATCTCGCGCAGGAGCCAGTCGGTGCTGCCGAAGGGGACTTCGATGACGAGGCTCTCGTCGGCGAGCTCCTCGACGACGATGTGCTCCTCGCGGGCCCAGCGGGCGCGCTCGGGGGAGACCCAGACGCGGGCGACGTCGGCGGTGGGGACGTGCTCGCCGGAGAGCCAGCCGCCCTCGAGGGCGGCGATGTCGGCGAACTCGGGGCGGGGCTCGAAGGCCTCGCTGCTCATCTCCGCCTCCTTGATGCGGTCGAGGCGGAAGTGGCGGATATCGGAGCGGCGGCGGTCGTAGGAGGCGACGTACCAGCCCTCGGGGCCGTTGGCGAGGCGGTAGGGCTCGATCTCGCGCTTGGTGAACTCGTCCTCGTTCTCCTTGTAGTAGTGGATCGAGAGGACCCGCTGCGCGGCGATCGCCTCGTTGACCTTGCGCGCGATGTCGGAGTCATCGCCGCCGGAGCGGGCGATCTCGAGGCCCTCCTCGGAGGGGTCGTGGCCGAGGGCGCCGACGATCTTCTCGCGGGCGCTCACCAGCCCGCTCTGGGGCAGGTGGTCGCCGAAGAGGTCGATGGCCGCGACCAGCGCCTTCGCCTCGAGCGGCAGCAGCCGCGCCGGCCGGGAGAAGTTGTCGCCGTAGGGCTCGGAGTCGACCTCGATCTCGTCGCCCACCAGCTCGGCGTACAGGACGTAGGTGCCGCCGCCGAAGTTGACGACGTTCAGCAGCTCGATGTCGTCGCGCAGCTCCTCGTCGGAGAGGTGAAGCTTGTCGATCACGTCCGCCACCTGGAGGCGCTCCCCGGCCTTGGCCGACTCGATCAGCATCCCGGCGAGGGTGACGAGGCGCGCGAAGCGCTCGGGCCGGATCGAGGACTCGGAGCGGCCGTTCGAACGGCCGGCCCGCGGCAGGGGCGGCGGGACGGTCCCGGTCGATCGCGCGATCTCGAACTCGCCGGAGTGGCGCTCGCGCAGCAGCTCGAGCCGCTCGGCGACCTCGCGCGCGAGCTCGTCGGGCCCGAGCACGATCGCGTTCTGGCGCCAGTGCAGCACCCAGGCGACCATCTGCCGCATCGAGGCGTAGTCGGTCTCGAACACCACGCCCTTGCCGGGGGCGCCGTCGGCCTTGGTGGCCTTCCTGGTCCGGCCGTAGGAGCCGAAGTCCCGCTCGACCAGCCAGGCGATCCGGTCGCTCACGAAGACGCGCGCTGCGTCCCGGGTCTCGCCGAGCTGCCACTCGGAGCGGCTGGCGTAGTTGCGGCGGTCGAACTGCTCGGGCGGGCTGAAGTCGTGCTCGGCCTTGGACGCGTAGGAGACCTTGCCGCGGATCCGCGAGAGCCGGAAGACGCGGACGGCGTCGCGCTCGTGCGCGTAGCCGATCAGGTAGAACTGCCCGCCGCGGTAGACCAGGTGGTAGGGGTCGACCTTGCGCTTCTCCGTCGCGTCCCGCTCGATCGTGTAGTAGGTGAACTCGATCCGCTTGCGGCGCGAGATCGCGGTCTCGATCTTCGAGAGCCGCTGAGAGACCTCGGCGCCGTCGGCCTTCGCCGTCATCCGCACCTCCACGGACGTCTGGTCGGGCGCGTTCAGCGGGCTCGGGCGCCCCCACGACACCTGCTGCAGCGCCAGCCGCAGTGGCTCCGCGTAGGCGAACTCGCCGTCGAGCAGGTGCAGCGCGGTCTGGAGCGCCGCGAGCTCGTCGTCGGAGAACTCGATCGCGTCGAGGTAGAAGTTCTCGGGCGGGAGCGAATAGAGCTCGGACTCGTAGCCCTGCAGGCTCTCGCCGGGCTTCTCGACCTGGAGGGTGATCCCCAGGCTCTCCAGCTCAGCTCTGTCGGCATAGAAGCGGCGCGCGAAGGCGTCGTCGTTCATGTCGCTGTATCCCTCCACCTCGCGCTTGATCTCCAGCGCGGAGGCCGGCCTGCCCTGAGCCATGAGGAAGGAGATCAGCGAGAGCTGGCGGATCAGCTTCTCGGTGTCCTTGGCCACGTCCGAGCAGGATAGTTGCCGAGTGCGGGGCGCCCATGGCGTCTCAGGGTCGAAAGGCGCAATTTGCGCATTGGCCCGCCTGGCGGCGGACGTACGTTCAGGCCGTGACGCGGAAGCGCATCCCGGCGCGCTCGAAGCGCGGCAGGGCGCCGGTTCCCAGCGCCATCGCCGGGGTGAGACAGCCGGCGCGGTCGGGCGTTGCGCCCGCTTCCGCCAGCAGCAGGCCCGCCTCGCCGATCATCCGTGCCGTCGAGAGGTATCCGGGGTGCCCGTCGGCGTCGAGCTCCACGCTCAGGCCATGCCCGCCGCTGGTGCGGGCCGCGAGCTCCATGCCCCAGCGCCAGCCCTCGACCCGGTCCCCCCGGGGGCCGAACCCCGACGAGGGCAGCAGCGAGCTCATCGCCTCGCTGGCGCGACGGCGGATTGCCGGGCGCGAGCGCGCGACGGTCCGCATCCCGGCCTGCATGCCGGAGAGGGCGCCCGCGACGGCATAGCGCAGCGGGAGCGTGACGGCTGAGCCCTGCAGGGCCGCTCCCTCTCGGTAGCGGAACGGCTGCGGGGCGCGGCCGGACGCGGCGGCGGCGAGCTCGGCGGTGCGGTGGATCACGGCGGGGTTGATGAAGGCCGCCGGGCTCATCGGCGCGACCACCGCGCCGTGCAGCCCCCGGCGCGGCGCCAGCTCGATCGGACTGCGGGAGCGGACCTGCGCGGCGACCTTCGGGTCGTCGATCAGGGCGGCCGGGTCGGTGACGGCGCCGGCGCCCTCTGCCCCCGTGACCACGGCCATCGACTGGATCGTGCCGCCGGAGAGGACGTCCGAGGGGCGCGGGACGCCCGGGGGCGGGGTGGCCCACACCTCGAGCTCGGCCGAGAGCAGTGGCTCGTCCCAGCGCTCGCGCGCCGTCTCGGCCGCGCTCAGCACCATCAGGTCGGGCGGCAGCGCCTCGAAGCCGCAGACCTCGACGATCTTGACCCCCGCCTCCTCCGCCGCGGGGCCGAGCTCGCGCGCGATCGTGCGGACGAAGGGGATCTCCCCGGTGAGGTCGACGTAGTGCGCGCCGCCCTCGATGCAGGCCTCGATCACAGGGCGCCCGTAGAGCGTGTAGGGCCCGACGAGGTCGAGCACGACCTTCGCCCGCCCTGCCATCCCCGCCAGCGAGGCGGCGTCGCCGAGCTCCGCCGTGACGAACTCCTCCGTGTCCACGCCGTCCTCGGAGAGCATCCGGTCGAGCTTCGCGGCGTCGCGCGCCGCGGGCGCCCAGCTCATCCCCGTCTCGGAGGACCGCTCGGCGAGGTAGGCGGCCACCCGCCGCCCTGTGACGCCGGTCGCGCCGAAGACGACGACGTCGAGGTCACGGTCGCTCATGCGGAGACCCTATTACCGCGCGCCGCCGCGCGGGCGGGGACTAGGCTGCGCGCTGGCCGAAGTACGCCGCGGCGGAGATGCCGCGGTCGAAGCGCGACCAGCTCTCGCCCTCTCCCAGCTCGCGCTCGATCCGGTCGAAGCTGCCGAGCTTGCCGCCGAGGTTGTCCATCGCGTGGACGAGCGTCGCCTCGCGAGTGCAGGGCACGACCGGGGAGCCGTGCTCCAGCGAGCCGTGGTGGGACAGGATGATGTGGAGCACCGCCTGGGCGAGCTCGGGGTCGAAGCCCTCGATCTCCTCGATCTCGCGGCGGATCCGGTAGTAGCCGAGCGGGATCTCGCCCTGGAGGCGGCCGGCGTCGGTCAGGTCGATCGCGAGCGGGTCGTCGTTGTAGGCCTGGGTCTTGCCGATGTCGTGCAGCAGCGCGCCCGTGACGGCGACGTCGCGGTCGATCCCGGGGAAGAAGGCGGACGCGGCGCTGACGGCCTGCGCCACGGAGACCGTGTGGTCCAGCAGCCCGCCGCGATAGGCCTGGTGGTAGTACTTGGCCGCGGGGGTCTCGCGGAAGCGCCGCCAGATCTCGCTGTCCTCTCCGAAGAAGCGATTGAGCAGCGCGCGCAGCGCGGGATTCTGGATCGTCTCGACCAGCGAGCGCAGGTCGGCTTCGAGCCGCTCGAGCGGCACCTGCGGAGCCTCCGCGAGCTCCTCCTCGTCGTACTCGTGCGGCTCGGCCCGCCGGACCGAGTCGAGCTTGATCTGCTTGCCGTACTGCGCGTGGACCGAGAAGCGGCCGGTCACCCTCACGATCGAGCCGGGCGCGGCCGCCTCGAAGCACTCGCGCACGCCGTCCCAGGCGATGCCGATCACGGTCCCGGTCCCGTCCGCGAGGGTCAGCCGCAGCCAGTCCTCACCGTTCCGCTTCTGGCGCAGCTCGCGCTCGCGGACCGCGAAGACGCAGTCGACGTTCTGGCCGTCGGCGAGGTCGCGCAGCTTCGGCGCGGGTGCCGAGCCGTTCCCGTTCCCGGGGTCGTTCCGAGGAGCGCTTCCGAATGTGATCTGCTCGCTCATGAGGTGGTCCAAGGTAGAGGCGGTCGCGGACAGGAATCTCCGCTCGCAAGGCGGTCTGCGGGACTAGGGTTCACACCGATGGAGTCGTCGAGACGGTCCCCGAGATGACAGAGCCCGGCCGGATCGAGGGGGCGGTCGTCGTCACCGGGGGGACCGGTGGCCTCGGGTCCGCGGTCATCGCCGACCTGCTCGACGCCGGCGCGGAGGTCGTGACGACGTGGCTCGTCGACCGCGAGCGGGAGCGTTTCGAGGCCTCCGAGCTGGGCGGGCACGAGGGCCTGGCGCTGGTCGAGGCGAACCTGCTGGAGGACGGGGCTGAGACCGCGGTCGCGGCGGCGCGCGAGCGCGGGCCGCTCCGCGGGCTCGTCAACGTCGCGGGCGGCTTCGCGTCCGGCCCGCGTCTCCACGAGGCGGACTCCGCCGAGCTGGACAGGCTGCTCGCCCTCAACCTGAAGACCGCCGCCAACTCGGCGCGCGCGGCGCTGCCGGCGATGATCGACGCCGGCGGGGGCTCGATCGTCTGCGTCGGGGCGCGCGCCGCGCTGGAGCCGTTCAGCGGTGGCGCGGCCTACGCGATCTCGAAGTCGGCGGTGCTGGCGCTGGTGCGCTCGCTCGACGCCGAGTACCGCGACGACGGCGTCCGGGCCAACGCGATCCTGCCGAGCGTGATCGACACGCCGGCGAACCGCGAGGCCTCGCCCGGCGCCGACTTCTCGAAGTGGGTCACCCCGGCGCAGATCGCGCGGGTGATCCGGTTCCTCTGCTCCGAGGACTCCGCGCCCGTCAGCGGCGCGGCGATACCCGTCTACGGGAGGGCGTGACGCCCTCCGGCCGGCGCGATACTGGACCGGGGATGAAGGGGAGAACGAGCCTCCTGCGCGATCGTGACTTCCGGCTCGTGGCCGGCGCGGTCGGTCTCTCCGCTCTCGGCGACTGGGTCGCGATCATCGCTCTGGGCCTGCACGTCAAGGACATGACCGACTCCGGGTTCGCCGTCGCGGGCCTGTGGATCTGCCTGTTCGGCCCCTCGGTCGCCGTCGCGGGGCACGCCGGGCTGCTCGCCGACCGGATCGAGGCCACGCGCCTGCTCGCGCTGGTCTCGGCGTGCGGGGCGGCCGCGGCGGCCGCGCTCGCGTTCTCGGACGCGGTCGGCCTCGTGCTCGGGCTGACCGCCCTCCTCGGGGTCGTCTTCGCCGTCTCCTCCCCGGCCGAGTTCTCGCTCGTGCCTCCCCTCGCCGGCGACCGCGTCCAGGAGGCGAACGGCCACGTCGAGACCGCGCGCTACCTGGGGTTCGCGATCGGGCCGGTCGCCGGCGGCTTCCTGTTCGCCTTCGGCGGGCTCGAGCTCGCGATGCTCGTGGACGCGGCGACCTTCGCCGTCGTCGCGTGCGCCGCGCTGGCGCTGCGGGTGCGGCGCGAGCCCCAGGCGCAGGCCGACGGCGAGCGCGAGCCCCGCGCTCGCGACGGCATCGCGTTCCTCTTCCGCGACCGGGTGCTGGCCCTGGTGATGGTCGTCGCCTTCGCCTCGCTGCTGCTGATGTCCGCCGTCTGGGTCGCGCACATCTTCTTCGTCAAGGACTCGCTCGACATGGGGGACACCGCCTACGGCGTCTTCGCCTCGGTCTGGACGGTGGGAATGGCGCTGGGGGCGCTGCTGGCCTCGCCGCGCGTGGCGGCGGGGGCGGTCGCCGCGACGGGCCTCGCCGCGGTCGCCCTGCAGGGGACCGGGCTGGCGCTGCCGGCGCTCTGGCTCAGCTTCGGGTTCTTCCTCGGGTGCTCGTTCCTCGGGGGGTTCGCCCACGGGATCAAGAACGTGATGTTCCGCAGCCTGATCCACGTGCGGGTGCCCGAGCGCCTGCACGGCCGGGCCTTCGCCGCCTACAACGGGATCCGCAACTCGGCCGAGCTCGGCGCCTTCGCCGCGGGCGGGGTGCTGGTCGCCGCCATCGGGCCGCGCGGGACCCTCGCCTACGCCGGCGGGCTCTCGGCCCTCGCGGGGCTCGTCGGCCTGGTCGTGCTGCTGCGCATGAACCGGGGCTGGGTCCCGACGGGCCCCGTGGGCCCGCCCCAGCCCGCGCTCGCGGAGCCGGAGTCGCCCGGTCCCGCCGCCGTCGCGGCGGAGCCGGAATCGCGCTAGCGCGGATGGACACCGGCGTCCCCCGGCGGCTGTTCGTCGTCGCCTCCCTGATCATCGTTCAGGATCTCGCGTTCTTCGCGGCGATCCTGCCGCTGCTGCCGGAGTACGTGAGGGAGCACGGGCTCTCGGAGGCCGAGGCGGGCGTGCTCACCGCGGCGTATCCCGCCGGGACCCTGCTCGCGTCGCTTCCCTCCGGGTTCCTGGCCGCCAGGATCGGCCCGCGCAGGACCGTGCTGATCGGCCTGATGCTGATGGGCGCCGCCAGCTTCACGTTCGGGCTGGCGGAGTCGGCCGCCCTGCTCGACGGCGCGCGCTTCACCCAGGGGGTGGCGGGGGCCATGACCTGGGCCGGCGCCCTGACCTGGGTGATCGAGGCGGAGGCCGGGGGCCGCCGCGGGACAGTGATCGGCACCCTGTTCGGCATCGGGATCGCCGGCGCGCTCCTGGGCCCGCCGCTCGGCGCGCTCGCCGAGAGGGTCGGCACCGAGTGGGTCTTCGGCAGCGTCCTGGTGCTGTCGCTGGTGCTCGCGCTCGTCGCGGCTGGACTCCCCGAGCCGGGCGCGCGCACGCGCGAGAGCTTCCGGGACGTCGTCGCGGCCCTCGGGCGGCGGCCGGTCCTGATCGCGAGCGCGCTGCTCGCGGTGCCGTCGCTCGAGCTGGGAGCGACCGGCGTCCTGATCCCGCTGCAGCTCGACGAGCTCGGCGGCGGCGCCGTGGCGATCGCGGCCGGTTTCACGATCGGCGCCGCGGTCGAGGCCTCTCTGGCGCCGCTCGCCGGCCGCTACACCGACACCCACTCGTGGAGCGGTCCCTACGCCCTCGGCCTCGCGGTCTCGGCCGCGGCGCTGGTCGGGATCGGCCTCGCCGCCGGGCTGACCTTCGCGGTGGTCGCCGTGGTCGGGCTCTCGGTCGGGGCGGGGCTCGCGTTCACCCCGGCGACGAAGTCGGTCTCCGACAGCGTCGAGACGGCCGGGCTGCACCAGGGAATGACGGCCGGCCTCACCAACCTCGGCTGGTCGGGCGGCGAGGTGGCGGGCGCGCTGGTGGCCGGCGCCGCGGCCAACGGCTTCGGCCTGGTCCCCGCGTTCATCGGCGTCGCGGCGACGCTCACGCTCGCGGCGGGCGTGACCTGGCTCGGACGGCGGCGCGCGAGCGCCTTCTCAGCCTGAGTCCCTGCGCCCGCTCTGGGCGATGCCCCTGGGGCAGTTCGTCTATCGCCAGCTGATGTATCTGGTGGTGATCCAGTCGATGCTGAGCGCGGTGCGTGGGGTCGCAATGCGCT
>DASSYK010000142.1:0-2373 GCA_035703345.1 Solirubrobacterales bacterium | reverse complement strand
CTCTCGCGCTTCATCACCTCGGCTAGCTGGGGCGCCGCGAAGGCGGTGTTGAGGTAGAGGCATACGGCTCCGAGCTTCGCGGACGCCATCGTCGCCTCGACGAAGTACCGGTGGTTGCGGCACATGATCGCGACGCCGTCGCCGTCGCCGACCCCGAGGTCGGCGAGGCCACGCGCGAGGGCGTTGGAGCGGGCGTGGGTCTCGGAGAAGGTCAGCTCGCCGAGCTCGTCGGAGATCGCGGTCTCGTCGGGGCACTCGATCGCCCTCAGCGCCGATCCCAGCGCGGGGGTGATCCCCAGCTGGAGGTAGCGGTGCGCCATCCGGACCGCCTTGTCGGGGCGCACCGGTCCGAGCAGCCCGCGCTGTCGCAGGACGCTGACCGCCCAGACGCTGTCGCTGACCCGGTTCAGCGGCAGCCGCGAGGTGATCGCCTCGAGCATGCCAGAAGCTTAGGCGCCGTCGCCCGTCTCGACCATCGCGATCGCCATGCAGGCGATTCCCTCGCCGCGGCCGATCGCCCCCATGCCCTCGTTCGTCGTCGCCTTGACGCTGACCGGCGCCCCCAGCACCTCGGTCAGGATGGCCTCCATCTCCAGCCGGTGCGGGCCCAGCCTCGGTTCCTCGCAGATCAGGGTGGCGTCGACGTTCACGGGCCGCCCGGGGAGCATCCCGAGCACGGTTCGCAGCAGGTCGATCGAGTCCGCGTCGCGCCACCGCTCGTCGCTCGGCGGAAAGTGCTGCCCGATGTCGCCGAGGCCGCAGGAGCCGAGCAGGGCGTCGATCACGGCGTGGGTGAGGACGTCCGCGTCCGAGTGGCCCGTCAGCCCGCGCCCGTGCTCGATCTCGACGCCGCCGAGGATCAGGGGCTCGCCCTCCGCGAAGCGGTGCGAGTCGTAGCCGATTCCGGCCCTAGGAGCCATCCGGGGCCCCCAGCGGCTCGAGCCGGCGCTCGCGTCCCTCGAAGACGGCGATCTCGGCGATTCCGAGCCCGCCGAGGAACTCGAGCGCGCGGTCGTAGCCGAAGCCGACCTGATCGGGGGTGTGGGCGTCGGATGAGAGCGCGAACGCCGCCCCAGCCTCCACGCACAGCTCCGCGAACTCCCGCGCCGGGTAGATCTCGCCCACCGGCTTGCGGAGGCCCGCCGTCGAGACCTCGACGGCGATGCCGGTCTCGGCGATCGCCTCGATCGCCGGCTCGTAGTAGTGGCGCACGTCGCGCTCCGGCGCCGGGCGGTCGCCTCCCCAGATCTTCACCAGGTCCGGATGGGCGAGGATGTCGAAGAGGCCGGAGCGTGCGGTCTCCGCGATCCACTCGAAGTAGGTGCGCCAGAGGGTGTCCGGGTCGCGGTAGGCGGCCCATACGTCGTAGCGCTGGTCGTCGACGGCGCCGTCGGCGCCCAGGAAGTGGACGGAGCCGACCACGTAGTCGAAGTCGTGCTCGCCCAGGAGCTGGGCGATGCGGTCCTCGGCGCCGGGGATGAAGTCCGCCTCGATCCCGAGCTTCAGCAGCGTCGTGCGCACGAACTCGCAGTAGGCCCCGAGGTCGTCGTTGGCCTGCGAGCGCCAGTAGGGGTGCTCCCAGACCCGCAGCGCATCGGTGAAGCGGTAGATGTGCTCGGAGACGCCGAGCTCCGTGATGCCCGCCTCTGAGGCCGCCGCGAGGTAGCGGTTCACGTTCTCGGGCGTGAACGCCTCCTCCGCCTTGCCGACCTCGTCGATGCGGAGGTGCAGGTGATAGTCGCTGAGCACGGGGTTTACGCTAACCGTCATGGTCCATCTGCGGATCGTCGTCCCCTCCCATAGCTCCGAGCACGCGCTGAGCCTGCTGGAGGCGACGCCCTCGGCGTGCAACGTCATCTTCCTCGAGCGGGCCGCCCAGAAGCCGGAGGGTGACGTGATCCTGGTCGACGTCGCGCGCGAGGACGCGAGCGTGATCGTCAGCGACCTCAAGGAGTACGGGATCGAGGCGGAGGGCTCGATCGCGATGGAGGACATCGACTCGATGGTCTCCGAGGCGGGCGAGCAGGCGGAGAAAGCGGCGGTGGGGATGCCCTCGGACGCCGTCGTCTGGGAGGAGGTCGAGGCGCGGACATCCGAGAACACGGAGCTCTCGGCCAGCTTCCTGCTGTTCATGGTCCTCGCCTGCCTGATCGCCTCGGTGGGGATCATGCTCGACTCGCCGATCCTGATCATCGGCGCGATGGTGGTCGGGCCGGAGTTCGGCCCTCTGGCGGGCTTCTGCGTGGCCGCGGTGCAGCGCCGCCGCGAGCTTGCCAAGCGCTCCCTGCTGCCGCTCGTGATCGGCTTCCCGATCGGGATCACCGCCGCGTACCTGTTCTCGCTCGCGATCAACGGCTTCGATCTGACGCCGGA
>DASSYK010000123.1:0-15694 GCA_035703345.1 Solirubrobacterales bacterium | reverse complement strand
GGGCCGCACCTCTTCCTCTACGCCTGGCACGAGGAGAGCGCCCGGGAGGCGGAGCGCGTCGTCCGCGAGCTGATGGAGGACGACGGCCTCGCCGGCCAGGTGAGCCTGATGCGCTGGCACCCGGTTGCCGAGGAGTGGCGGCCGGCGCACGAGCCCCTCCCCGAGAGCGAGGACGAGCGCAAGGCCGAGGAGCGCCGCAAGACGGAGAACGGCATCCGCGAGCACGCCGACTCCGGGCAGTACCCGTGGGAGGTCGTGATCGACCTGCCGGACCTGCGCTCCACCCGCGCGCTCGCGGACGAGCTGATCGAGCGCGGGCTGCCGATCAAGCGCCGCTTCAAGTACCTGCTGGTCGGAGCCCCGACCGAGGAGGCCGCGATCGAGCTCGGCGAGAGCTTCGAGGGGAACGTGCCGGAGGGCAGCCACGTGAGCGTGCGCGGCAACCCCAGCGACCTCAGCTCGCCCGGCTTCATCCTGCTCGGCTCCCTGAAGCCCGGCGTGATGCGCGACTTCGGTCTCTAGGCCGAGCCCGTCCACCCTCGCGGCGGCGCTTCTTCGTCGGCTTTCCGGTGATCGGCCGCCACCGGATCGCCCACCATCGCTTCTTCTCCAGCGGACCGCCGTGCCGCGGGGAAGCGGCCCTGAAGCTCAGCCCGCGATGACGCGGTTGCGCCCGGCGGCCTTGGCGTCGTAGAGAGCGCCGTCCGCGCGTGCGAGCAGGGCCTCGGGGCCCTCCTCACCGTCCCAGGCGCAGACCCCGGCAGAGCAGGTCTGGCCCTCCGGGGTGGCGGCGCAGAGCCGCTCGAGCTTGCGGCGCGCGCTGTCGATCGTCGTGCCGGGCATCGCCAGGGCGAACTCCTCGCCGCCGTGGCGGGCGAGCACGTCCGTGCCGCGGAGCTCCGTGCTCCAGATACCGGCCATCTGCTTGAGGAAGCGGTCGCCGGCCTGATGGCCGTGCTGGTCGTTGAACTCCTTGAACCGGTCGAGGTCGAGCACGGCCACACAGAGCGGCGCGCGGTCCCGCTCGGCCCGTGCCAGCCCCCGGCGCAGCTCGGCGTTCCAGGCGCGCCGGTCGTGCAGGCCGGTGAGATCGTCGGTGCTGGCCGCGAACTGGAGCCTGCCGAGCAGGTTGCCGCGCTCGATGGCGATCGACGCCTCGAGCGCCAGCAGCCGCATCGCCTGGCGCGGCTCGTCGCCCACGGCGGGCAGCGGTCCCCGCCAGTACACCGCCAGCACGCCCACCACCGCCTCCTTGCTCATGACCGGCTGCCAGAGCCCCGCGCTGGCGCGGAGAAGCGGCCCGAGCTCCTGCGCGCCGTCGTCGTCGCCGCCGAGGACGCTGAAACGCTCGGCGCCGGTCGTGAAGGCCTGGAGTGCGCCGGAGTTCGGCGTGATGAACGGGAGGCTCGTGCGCTCGATCTCGGCGCCGGCGGCGGCGGTCGCCACGAGCCCGCTGCCGGACGGGTTGAGCCCCCACAGGACCGCGGCCGATGCCCCGGTCGCGTTGAGCGCGGCGGTGCAGACGGCCGAGCCGACCGCGCGCGGGTCGCTCCGGGTCGCGAGCTGGTGGGCCACCTCGCCGACCGCCTCGAGGTTGGCGGCGCGGTTCGCCGCGGCCGTCGTCTCGCGGCGCAGCCTCTCTGCCAGCATGCCGACGAGCGCGGCGACCACGGCGATGCTGCCGATGGTCACGACCCAGCGCGCGATCGGGGTCGAGCTGTCCAGCACCACGAGCGCCCACGCGTAGGCAGCGCCGATCGCGGCGAGGTGCACGGCGCCCCAGCGCCGCCCGAAGAAGAAGAGCGCGTAGACCCCGACCCAGAGGTACCAGACGGTGTAGAAGCCGCTCGCGTCGTGCCCGTAGTACACGGCGCGCGTGATCACCAGCGTCCCGACGAGCACAGCGACCTGGATCGCCCACATGGGGAGCACCCGGTGCAGCGCGATCAGCGCGAGGCCGCCCGCGAACGCCAGCCCGACGTTGCTCCACAGCGCGGGGCCGTCGAAACCGGAGGGGTGCGGCAGCAGCAGCGACAGGCCGCCGATCACGGCGCCGGCGACGAAGAGCGCGCCCAGCGCCAGAGCCATCGTCGCCGGCGTTCCGAGCTGGGCCAACCCGCCGTGCGCTCCCCATGCGCGCCGGATGTTCTCTCTCATCGAGGCTAAGCATCGGACACGCGCCGGTCCCCCACAACCGTACTTTTCCGCCGTTGCGTAGGGTGACGAGGGTGACGGGATCCCCGATCGTGTCCGCCCGCGACGTGACCCGGGTCTTCGGAGAGGGCGATGCCGCCGTCCAGGCGCTCGATGGCGTCAGCGTCGACTTCCCCGAAGGCGCCTTCACGGCGATCATGGGCCCGTCGGGCTCCGGCAAGTCGACCCTGATGCACATTCTCGCGGGCCTCGACCGGCCCACCTCTGGGACAGTGGCCATCGACGGCGTCGACCTCTCCGGGCTCGACGACGGCGAGCTGACCGAGCTGCGCCGCGACAAGGTCGGCTTCGTCTTCCAGTTCTTCAACCTGCTGCCGGTGCTGAGCGCGGAGGAGAACATACTGCTGCCGCTCTCGCTGGCCGGCCGCGACCCCGACCGCGAGCGCTTCGACCAGCTCGTCGACGCGGTGGGCCTGCGGGACCGCCTCACGCACCGCCCGGCGGAGCTCTCCGGCGGCCAGCAGCAGCGGGTGGCGATCGCGCGCGGGCTCATCTCCTCCCCCGCCGTGCTGTTCGCCGACGAGCCCACGGGAAATCTCGACACGAACTCGAGCGAGGAGATCCTCGGGCTGATGCGCCGGGCCGCCGACGAGCTCGGCCAGACGATCGTCACCGTCACCCACGACGCGCACGTCGCCGCCACCGCCGACCGCGTGCTGGTCCTCGTGGACGGCCGGATCGTCCAGGACGCTGAGCCGAAGAGCGCCGAGGGCGTCCTGGACCTGATGAAGCAAGTGGCGTAGCCCGATGGCGGCGATCGCGCTGCGGAATCTCTGGGCCCGGCGGCTGCGGACCTTCCTGACGGCGCTCGCCGTGGTCCTCGGCGTGATGATGATCGCCGGGACCTACGTCCTCACTGACACGATCGATCGCTCCTTCGACGAGATCTTCACCGAGTCGAACGAGGGCGTGGACGCCGTCGTCTCGACCAAGGAGATCGTCGAGTTCGACGACGGCTCGCTGCCGCCCTTCGACGCCTCGCTGCTCGGCGCCGTGCGCAAGACGCCGGGGGTCGAGGAAGCGGAGGGCTCGATCGCGGACACGGGGGTGGCGATCATCGGGTCCGACGGCGAGCGCGTCGGCGCCGGCGGAGCACCGAGCCTGGCGTTCTCGGCCGGCCTCGAGCGCTTCGACCCGCTCACCTACAGCGACGGCCGGCCCCCGCAGACCGACGACGAGGTCGTGATCGACTTCGGCACCGCCGAGAACGAGGGCTTCGAGGTCGGCGACCGGGTCGAGCTCGCCGGGCGGGCGGGCACCCGCGAGTACACGGTCTCCGGCCTCGGCAAGCTCGGCAACGCCGAGTCGCTCGGAGGCGCCACCTTCGCCGTCCTCACCTTGGCGGAGGCACAGCGGATCACCGGCAAGGAGGGCGAGTTCGACGTGATCAACGTCGCGGCCGCGCCCGGGACCAGCCCCGACCGTCTCGCCGCGAACCTCGAGGCGTCGCTGCCCGACAACGTCAAGGCCGAGACCGGCGAGGAGAACACCGAGGCGCAGAAGCAGGACATCAACGAGGGCATCGGGTTCCTCAAGACCGCGCTGCTGGTCTTCGCCGGGGTGGCGCTCTTCGTCGCCTCCTTCCTGATCTTCAACACCTTCTCGATCACGGTCGCGCAGCGCACCCGGGAGTTCGCGATGCTGCGGACGCTCGGCGCCAACCGCCGCCAGCTGATCGTCACCGTGATCACCGAGGCGTTCGCGATCGGCCTGCTCGGCTCGGCGCTCGGCCTGCTCGCCGGGATCGGCTTCTCGTCCGTGCTGGAGGCGCTGTTCAAGGCGCTCGAGATCGACCTGCCGGCCGCCGGGACCGTCATCGCCGGCCGCACGGTGATCGTCTCCGTCGTCCTCGGGACCTCGCTCACGGTGCTCTCGGCCCTGCTGCCTGCCCTGCGCGCGACGCGCGTGCCGCCGGTCGCCGGGCTGCGGGAGGGCGCCGTGCTCGCGACGCCGCGCCAGCACCGGATCCGCGCGGGCATCGGGACCGTCCTCGCCCTGCTCGGCATGGCGCTGATGGCCCTCGGGCTGTTCGGGGCGCTCGACCCCGGGGAGCTCGCACTCGGACTCGGCGCGGTCGTCGTCTTCATCGGCGTCGCGCTCCTGAGCCCGTGGCTGGTCCCCCCTCTCGCCGGGCTCGTCGGCAAGCCGCTCGAGCGCCTGCGCGGCACGCCGGGGCGGATCGCCCACGAGAACACCGTGCGCAACCCCGGCCGCACCGCGGCGACCGCGGCCGCACTGATGATCGGGCTCGCGCTGGTCTCCTTCGTCGCGATCTTCGCCGCCGGCCTCAAGGGCTCCATCGACGAGGCGATCGACGAGACGATCACCGCCGACCTCTACCTGGCGAACAGCGACGGGTTCTCCGACATCCCGGCGGGTGCCGCGGACGCCGTGGGCGACGTCGAGGGGGTCGAGCTCGCCGCGCCCCTGCGCTACACGCAGTACGCGAAGCCCGACGGCTCCAAGGGCGGCTTCCTGACGCTGCTCGACACCGCCGGCGCGGCCGACGTCCTCGAGCTCGACTGGCGCGATGGCGGCTCCGACGAGCTGCTCACCGAGATGGGCCCGAACGACGCCGTGCTCGACGAGGGCTTCGCCGACGACAAGGGCCTCGCAACCGGCGACACGTTCACGGTGCTGACCGCCTCCGGCAGGGAGATCGACTACACGGTGACCGGGACGTTCAAGGACAAGACCGACTTCATCGGCGACTACGCAGCGTCCGACGCCAATGCGGCCGCCTACGGCGAGGGCGACAACGCCACCAACGTCCTCGTCAAGCTCGGCGACGAGGTTGACACCGATTCCGTGCGCGGGCAGGTCGAGGACACGGTCGAGGAGGGCTTCCCCACGATCGAGGTCCAGAACCAGCAGGAGCTGAAGGACTCGATCGGCAAGCAGCTCAACCAGCTCCTCGGCGGTGTCTACGGCCTGCTCTTCCTGGCCGTGATCGTCTCGCTGTTCGGCATCGTCAACACCCTGGCGCTCTCGATCCACGAACGGACCCGCGAGCTCGGCCTGCTGCGCGCCGTCGGCACCTCGCGCCGCCAGGTCCGCCGCATCGTCCGCTACGAGGCGGTGATCACGGCGCTGATCGGGGCTGTGCTGGGCGCCGCGCTCGGGGTGATCTTCGCGGTGCTCGTCAGCCGCCCCCTGGCCGACGAGGGCTTCACGCTCACGATCCCGTTCGGAACCCTGCTGATCCTCCTCGTGCTCGCGGCCATCGCGGGCGTGCTGGCCGCGATCGGCCCGGCCCGCCGCGCCTCACGCCTGGACGTGCTGCAGGCCCTCTCCTACGAATAGCCACGCGGGCAACTCGCTCGACCGGCGGGCGAATCGCCCTCAGGGAACTCTGTCCATTTGGACAAGTCACGATCCGCCCCACGTGGGTACGCTGCCACTCGCGTTACTCGTGTGACCCAATCGTTGTTCGGCGCTATCCCGGATCGGGCGCGTCGTCGCGCTATTTCAGGAGGCCTCACTCAAGATGCTCAAGACTCGCTCGCAGAACGTAACTTCGGCCACGTGGAGCCCCAATGGCGGCGTCCTGGGCACGGTTGATCTCACCGACGAGACCAACAACCCCTTCGGAAGCGACGTCTTCTCGCCCTCCGTCCAGAAGGAGCGCCTGCCGAAGGACGTCTACGAGAAGCTCCAGGCCACCCTCGAGCACGGCGAGGCGCTCGACCCCTCGCTCGCCGACGCCGTCGCGGAGGCGATGAAGGAGTGGGCGCTGGAGCGCGGCGCCACCCACTACACGCACGTGTTCCAGCCCCTCACGGGCCTCACTGCGGAAAAGCATGATTCCTTCTTCGAGCCCAACCGCGACGGCCAGTGGCTGGCCGGGTTCTCCGGCAAGGAGCTGATCCAGGGCGAGCCCGACGCGTCGTCGTTCCCGACGGGCGGCGTCCGCGACACGTTCGAGGCCCGCGGCTACACCGCCTGGGACCCGACGAGCCCCGCCTTCATCCTCGAGAACCCGAACGGGGCGCTGCTCTGCATCCCGACGGCGTTCGTCTCCTGGACGGGTGAGGCGCTCGACGCCAAGATCCCGCTGCTGCGCTCGATGGACGCGCTCTCGAAGACCGCGATCCGCGCGCTGAGGCTGCTCGGCCACACCGAGGCGAAGCGGGTCTTCACCACGGTCGGGCCCGAGCAGGAGTACTTCCTGGTCGACGAGCAGTACTACTACGCCCGCCCGGACCTGGTCCTGACCGGCCGCACGCTGTTCGGCGCCTACCCGCCCAAGGGCCATGAGCTGGACGACCACTACTTCGGGTCGATCCCGGAGCGCGTGCTCGCCTGCATCATGGACTTCGAGAACGAGCTCGCGAAGCTCGGCGTGCCGATCAAGACGCGGCACAACGAGGTCGCGCCCGGGCAGTACGAGATCGCGCCGATCTTCGAGAACTCGAACGTCGGCTCGGACCACCAGCAGCTGACCATGCAGGTCATGCAGCGGGTCGCGCGCAAGTACGGCCTCGTCTGCCTGCTGCACGAGAAGCCCTTCGCCGGCGTCAACGGCTCGGGCAAGCACAACAACTGGTCGATGGGCACCGACACCGGCCACAACCTGCTCGAGCCCGGCGACACGCCGATGGACAACGTCAGCTTCATGTTCTTCTGCGCGGCGGTGATCCAGGCGGTCAACCTTCACCAGGGCCTGCTGCGCGCCTCGGTGGCGAACATCGGGCAGGACCACCGCCTCGGCGCCAACGAGGCGCCCCCGGCGATCATCTCGATCTTCCTCGGCGAGGAGCTGACGAAGGCCTTCGAGGCGATCGCGTCGGGGTCGGGCGAGGGCCACACCCCGAAGGAGACGATGGAGCTGGGGGCCGAGGCGCTGCCGCCCCTCCCCCGTCACGGCGGCGACCGCAACCGGACCTCGCCGTTCGCCTTCACCGGCAACAAGTTCGAGTTCCGGGCGCTCGGGTCGAGCATGTCGCTCGCCTTCCCGAACACGGTCCTGAACACGATCGTGGCCGAGTCCATCGACGACCTGGCCGACGGGCTCCAGCAGAAGCTGGACTCCGGCATGGAGCTGGCCCACGCGGTCCAGGAGGTCGTCGCGGCGACCTACAACGCCAACAAGCAGGTCTGCTTCAACGGCGACAACTACTCCGAGGACTGGCACAGGGAGGCCGCGACGCGGGGCCTGAAGAACCTGCGCACGACCCCCGACGCCCTGCCCGAGGTGCTGGCGCCCGCGAGCGTGGCCGCCTTCGGCAAGTACAGCGTGCTCTCCGAGCGCGAGCTGGAGTCGCGCTTCGAGGTCTGGACCGAGCAGTACACGATCCGGGCCAACATCGAGGCGGAGACGGCGGACTCGATCGCTCGCACGATGATCCTGCCGGCGGTGATGCGCTACCTGGACCTCTGCGACGAGTCGGGCATCGAGGCCGTCGAGACGGAGGTGCGCGGGCTGGCCGATTCGCTGGTCTCCTCGCTCGCCGAGCTGCGCGAGGCCAACGAATACCCCGATGGCGTCGAGGGCCTCGACCTCGCCATCTACGCCCGCGACAACCAGCTCGCGAAGATGGCGGAGGTGCGGGAGGTGGCCGACCGGCTCGAGAAGGTGGTCGCGGACAACCTCTGGCCGCTGCCGAAGTACTCAGAGATGCTGTTCATCCGGTAGGGGTAGACGGCTTCGCCATCAGCGCCGCCTCCTCCGCTTCGCTCCGGGGGCGGCTGGTCCAACGCGATCGTGGGCTGCTGAGGACACGCGTGCAGTTTCCGGACAGGGCCGCGGGTAACGCGGCCCTTTCCTGTGGGACAATTGTCGGGTCCGCTTTGCTCGCCCTCGCGGTTCGGCGCCTGCGGGGGCTTCGCGAAGGGCCCCCGAGGCCCTCGTGAAGACGTATCTCCGCAACCAATGACCGCCTCGCCGCCACATACCCCTGAGCCCGGCCGACCCCTCGGCCTGACGCGCCCCGAGGACGCGCACGACGGCTGCGGCGTCGCCTGCGTGGCGCGCCTCGACGGCAGGCCGATCCACGAGGTGATCGAGCGCGGCCTGACCGCGCTGGACCGCCTCGAGCACCGCGGCGCCTCCGGCGCGGACGAGAACACGGGCGACGGCGCCGGGATCCTGCTCGGCCTACCCCAGGAGTTCTTCCGCTCGCGGGCCGGGGATTTCGGGCTCGAGCCCGATCAGGTCCCCCCGCCCGGCGAAATGGCCGTCGCCGTGGCCTTCCTGCCTCGCGACGACAAGCCCGCCGCCAAGGTCCAGGGACGGATCGAGCAGCTGGTGGAGGCCGAGGGGCAGCGGCCGCTGGGCTGGCGCGACGTGCCGGTCGACGAGTCGGTACCCGGCGCGCTCGCCAGGCCCTCCACCCCGCGCATCCGCCAGCTCCTGATCGGCGCCGGCGAGGGGGTCGCGGACCAGAACGCCTTCGAGCGCAGCCTCTTCCTGATCAGGCGCGTGGCCGAGATCGAGCTCGGCAAGGACGTGACCTTCCCGAGCTTCTCCTCGCGGACGATCGTCTACAAGGGGATGCTCACCGCGCCGCAGCTCTCGCGCTTCTACGCCGACCTGCGCGACCCCGGGCTCGTCAGCGTCTTCGCGATCGTCCACTCACGCTTCTCGACCAACACGGCGCCGTCGTGGGAGCTCGCCCAGCCGCTGCGGATGATCGCCCACAACGGCGAGATCAACACCGTGCTCGGGAACATGAACTGGATGCGCGCGCGCGAGTCGACGCTCGACTTCCCCGAGCTCGGCTCCGACCTCGAGCGCTGCCTGCCCCTGATCCACCGCAGGGCCTCCGACTCGGCCGCGTTCGACCGCGCCCTGGAGCTGCTCTGCCGCGCCGGCCGCGAGCTGCCCCACGCGCTGATGATGATGATCCCGATGGCCTACGAGAACCGGAAGCTGCCGGTCGAGCTGGCGAACTTCTACCGCTTCCACTCGCTGCTGATGGAGCCGTGGGACGGCCCCGCCTCGATCGTGTTCTCGGACGGCCGCCTGCTCGGCGCCACCCTGGACCGCAACGGCCTCCGCCCCAGCCGCTACTCCGTCACCAACGACGGCTGGCTCGCGCTCAGCTCCGAGGCCGGCACGTTCAGCGCAGAGCCGAGCCAGGTCGTCCGCCGCGGCCGCGTCCAGGCCGGCCACCTCTTCCTCGTCGACCTCGAGAGCGGCCGCATCCTCGACGACCGCGAGGCCGAGATGCACGTGGCCACGCGCAAGCCCTACGGCGAGTGGTTCTCCGAGGGTGTATGCGGCCTCGACGACCTGCCCGAGCCGAAGATGCCGGAGCAGGCCGAGGAGCTGACCCGCACGCTCGTCGAGCGCCAGCTCGCCTTCGGCTACTCGCAGGAGGACCTGCGCGTCCTGATCGCACAGCTCGCCCGCGACGCCCGCGAGCCGACCGGCTCGATGGGCAACGACCTCGCGCTGGCCGTGCTCTCCGAGAAGGAGCCCTCGCTCTTCTCCTATTTCAAACAGCGGTTCGCGCAGGTCACGAACCCCGCCATCGACTCGGTCCGCGAGCACATCGTGATGAGCCTGACCACGGCCATCGGCCCGCAGGGCAACCTGCTCGACGAGTCGCCGGACTACGCCCACCAGGTGATCCTCGGCCACCCGCTGCTGTCCGACCACGATCTCGAGCGCCTGCGCCAGATCGACCACGAGATCCTGCGCTCCGAGACGATCGACATCACCTGGCCGCTGGCCGAGGGCGCCGCCGGCCTCGAGGCCGCCGTCGAGCGCATCTGCCGGGAGGCGAGCGAGCTGATCGCCGCCGGCGCCACCCAGCTCATCCTCAGCGACCGCACCGTCGGGCCCGAGCGCGTGCCGATCCCCTCGCTGCTGGCGACCTCCGCCGTCAACCACCACCTCGTGCGCGAGGGCACCCGGCTGCAGGCGGCGCTGATCGTCGAGTCCGGCGAACCGCGCGAGGTCCACCACCTCGCCGCGCTGATCGGCTACGGCGCCAGCGCGATCAACGCGTACCTGATGCTCGAGTCCCTCGACGACATGCACGGCCGCGCCGCGCTCGAGAACGGGCTGACCGCCGCCGAGGCGCGCAGGCGCGTCGTCCAGGGCCTCGCCAAGGGCGTGCTGAAGACGATGTCGAAGATCGGCATCTCCTCGATCGCCTCCTACCGCGGCGCCCAGATCTTCGAGGCCGTCGGGCTCGACGAGGAGATGGTCGAGCGCCACTTCACCGGCACCCCCTCGCGCATCGGCGGCATCGGCCTGCCCGAGCTCGCCATTGAGGCGCTGGAGCGCCACGCCCGCGCGTACCCCGAGGCCCACGGCCTGCCGCTGCCCGCGCACGTCGAGGACGCCAAGCTCGCCGCCGCCCACGAGAAGCTGCTGCCCCAGGGCGGCGTCTACCAGTGGCGGCGCGACGGCGAGTTCCACATGTGGGAGCCGGCGACGATCGCCAGCCTCCAGCGCGCCGCGCGCGAGCCGGGGATCGGCGTCAACGGTTACTCGCCCGACGGCGCCGAGGTGCGCCCCTCCTACGAGGAGTTCAGCCGCCGCGTCAACGAGGAGAACGCCTCGCGCGGCCTGCTCCGCGGCCTGCTCCGCTTCCGCGAGAAGGGCAAGCCCGTGGACCTGGCCGCGGTGGAGACCGGCGCGGACGTCCTGCGGCGGTTCACCACCGGCGCCATGAGCCTCGGCGCGCTCTCGCCCGAGGCGCACGAGACGCTCGCAATCGCGATGAACCGCATCGGCGGCAAGTCGAACAGCGGCGAGGGCGGCGAGGACCGCCGCCGCAACACGCCCGACCCGAACGGCGACGACCGCCAGTCGAAGATCCGCCAGGTCGCCTCGGGACGCTTCGGCGTCGACGCCGACTTCCTGCTGCACGCCGACCAGCTCCAGATCAAGATCGCCCAGGGCGCGAAACCCGGCGAGGGCGGCCAGCTCCCCGGCCACAAGATCGACGACTACATCGCCGAGCTGCGCCACGGGACGCCGGGTGTCGAGCTGATCTCGCCCCCGCCCCATCACGACATCTACTCGATCGAGGATCTGAAGCAGCTGATCTACGACCTGCGGACGGCCAACCCCAGCGCCAGCGTCTCGGTCAAGCTCGCCGCCGAGTCCGGCGTCGGCACGATCGCCGCCGGCGTCGCCAAGGCCGGCGCCGACCACATCGTCATCGCCGGGCACGACGGCGGCACCGGCGCCTCGCCGCTCTCGAGCCTGCAGAGCGCGGGGGCCCCCTGGGAGCTCGGGCTGGCCGAGACCCAGCAGGCCCTGATCGAGAGCGGACTGCGGCCGCGGGTGATCCTCCAGGCCGACGGCCAGATGCGCACCGGCCGCGACATCGTCGTCGCCGCGATCCTCGGCGCCGACGAGTTCGGCCTCTCCACCGCCCCGCTGATCGCGACGGGCTGCATCATGATGCGCGTCTGCCACCTGAACACGTGCCCGGTCGGCATCGCGACCCAGGACCCGGAGCTGCGCGCCCGCTTCGCCGGGACCCCCGAGCACGTCGTCACCTACATGGTCCAGGTGGCCGAGGAGGCCCGCCGGATCATGGCCTCGCTCGGCGTCGAGCGGATCGAGGACCTGATCGGGCGCACCGAGCTGCTGGAACAAGACCCTGAGATCGCGCACCCGAAGGCCGCCAAGCTCGACCTCAGCCCGCTGCTGCACGTGCCCGAGCCGCCCGAGGGCTCGAGCCCGGTGCGCCGCCACTCCGACCAGGTCGAGGTGACCGACGTGCTCGAGCAGACCTTCGAGATCCGCGAGATCCTGCCCGAGGTGCTGCCGGCGATCGAGGCCGGCACCGAGGTGCGCGTGGACCGCACCGTCGGCAACGTCGACCGCGCCGTCGGCGGGCTCACCTCCCACGCGCTCGTGAAGCGCCACGGGGCCGATGGCCTGCCCGAGGACACGATCCAGCTCTGCCTCAAGGGCTCGGTCGGCCAGAGCTGCGGCGCGTGGCTCGCGCCGGGCGTCACGATCGAGCTGGCCGGACAGGTCAACGACTACGCGGGCAAGGGCCTGTCCGGCGGCGTCCTCGTCGTGCGGCCGCCCGACGCCGTGCCCTTCGAGCCCGAGAGCAACGTGATCGCGGGCAACGTCTGCCTCTACGGCGCCACCGGCGGCAAGGCCTTCTTCCGCGGCCTCGCCGGTGAGCGCTTCGCGGTCCGCAACTCCGGCGCCGACGCCGTCGTCGAGGGCATCGGCGACCACGGCTGCGAGTACATGACGGGCGGCCGCGTCGCGGTCCTCGGGCCGACCGGCGACAACTTCGCCGCCGGCATGAGCGGCGGCGTCGCCTACGTCTACGACCCGGAGCGCCGCCTCCAGCGCAACGCCAACCACGAGCTCGTGGATCTCGAGGGTCTGGAGGACGACGACGTCGAGCAGCTGCGCGAGCTGATCGTGGAGCACCACCGCCGCACCGGATCGACCCTGGCCGAGCGCCTGCTCGCCAACTGGTCCGAGACGGCCCCGCAGTTCACCCGGGTGATGTCGCGCCAGTACAAGGCCGTCCTGGCCGAGCGCCTCGCCGCCTCCAAGCAAGCGATCGCCTGATGCCCGATCCCCGCGGCTTCCTCAAGGCCCGCCGGGTCGCCGCGCCGGAGCGCGAGCCCGCGATCCGGGTCAAGGACTACTCCGAGATCTACGGGACCCTGCCCGAGGCCGACCTGCGCACCCAGGCCAGCCGCTGCATGGACTGCGGCGTCCCCTTCTGCAACAGCGGCTGCCCGCTCGGCAACCTGATCCCCGACTGGAACGATCTCGTCCGCACGGGCCAGTGGCGCGAGGCGATCGACCAGCTCCACGCGACCAACAACTTCCCCGAGTTCACTGGCCTCGTCTGCCCCGCCCCGTGCGAGTCGGCCTGCGTGCTCGACATCAACGACGACCCGGTGATGATCAAGCAGATCGAGTGGGCCATCATCGAGCGCGCGTTCGAGGAGGGCTGGGTCGTGCCCAATCCGCCGGAGACGCGCACCGGCAAGAGCGTCGCCGTGATCGGCTCCGGCCCGGCCGGCCTCGCCGCGGCCGCCGAGCTGAACCAGGTCGGCCACCAGGTCACCGTCTACGAGCGCGACGAGGGCCCCGGCGGGCTGGTCCGCTTCGGCGTGCCCGACGCGAAGCTCGAGAAGTGGATCATCGACCGCCGTGTCGACATCCTCGCCGCCGAGGGCATCGAGTTCGCCTACGACACCGAGGTCGGCGTCGATATCAGCGCCAAGGAGATGCGCAAGCGCCACGACGCGATCGTCCTCGCCGTCGGCTCGCGGGTCGAGCGCGACCTCGAGATCCCCGGCCGCGAGCTCGACGGCGTCCACTTCGCGATGGACTATCTCTACCAGCGCAACCGCTGGGTCGCGCGCCAGGAGGGCCGCCCCTCCCGGGAGCCCGAGCGCGAGATCACGGCGGCCGGCAAGCGCGTCGTCGTGATCGGCGGCGGCGACACCGGCATGGACTGCACCTCCAACGCGATGCGCGAGGGCTGCGAGAGCGCCCTGCTGCTCGACGTCTACCCCGAGGTCCCCGAGCACGGCCGCTACGCCAGCACCCCGTGGCCCGAGCCGCCGCGGCGCCTGGCGACGACCTACGCCCTCGACGAGGGCGGCCAGCGCAGCTTCGCCCGCCAGGTCACCCGGCTCGACGGCGACGGCCGCGTCGAGATGGTCCACGCCCGCGAGGTGACCGGCGACTCGTCGCGCACCCTCAGGCCCGTCCCCGGCAGCGAGCTCACCCTCCCCGCCGACCTCGTCCTGATCGCGATCGGGTTCACCCACCCCGAGCACGACGGCGCCGTCGGCGACCTCGGCGTCGATCTCGACAGCCGCGGCAACGTCAAGGCCCCGGTCTTCTCCACCTCGGAGGACGGCGTCTTCGCCACCGGCGACGCCCGCGTCGGCGCCTCCCTGATCGTCACCGCGATCGCCGACGGGCGCCGCTGCGCCCGCGCGGTCGAGGCCTGGCTGCGCGACCGCTAGGCGCCCGGCGTCTCCGCAGCGAACGAGCCGTACCGAATCTCGGCGCCGCTTCGGTAGGTGGCGATGGTCACTCCGGAGGAGCTGACCTGCGACCTCGCGAGCTCCAGGCCCGCAGGCACCGTTCCGCCGCCGAACAGGCGCTTTCCCTTGCCGAGCACGACCGGGTAGATCAACAGGTGGAACTCGTCGATCAGCCCGTGCTCCAGCAACGTCTGGATCAGGTTCGCGCTGCCGTGCACCTGAAGCTCGGGGCCGTCCTCCTCCTTGAGCGCCCGGACCCCCTCGGACACATCGCCCTCGATCAGCTTCGAGTTCTCCCACTCGAGCTCCTTCAGAGTGGTCGAGGCCACGTGCTTGGTGGCCGTGTTGAGCGGCTCGGCGCCGGGATCGTCGGTATCTGGCCAGTGGCTCGCGAAGATCTCATAGGTCTTGCGGCCGAGGACGAGGTCGAAGGGCTTCGACATCGTCTCCGCCATGGCGCTCTCGACCTCGTCATCCCAGTACCCGACCGACCAGCCGCCGTGCTCGAAGCCGTCGCTGGGATCCTCTTCTGGGCCGCCCGGCGCCTGCATCACGCCGTCGAGGGTCAGGAAGGTGCTCACGATGAGATCTCGCATTTACGGGCTCCTTTCAACGGGTTTGATCCAAAGACCGGCTCGGGCCGGAACACTCATCCCTGCCGGCGGACGCCGCTACCAGGTGTCCACCGGGCGGTGGCCCAGCGGCGCGGTTGTGCCGGCTGCGGCCCGGAGCGTCGAGGCGATCAACCCCCGAGTGTCCGCCGGGTCTACGACGTCGTCGATCTCGAACAGGGTCGCGGCGTTGATGGCCTTGGCGTTCTCCTCGGCCATGACCGTCAGCTCGCGGACGCGGCGGTTGCGCTCGGCCTCGTCTTCGATCTGCTCGAGCTCGCGGCGAAAGCCGAGGCGGACGGCTCCCTCGAGGCCCATCGGGCCGAGCTCAGCGCTCGGCCAGCCGACGGTCAGCAGGGGCTCGTGGAGGCTGCCGGCGACCATCGCCTGAGCGCCCAGGCCGTAGCCGCGCCTGAGGACGACGGCGACGAGCGGCACCCGCAGCGCGGCCCCGGTGACGAGCAGCCGGCAGCAGTGGCGGACGAGGCCGGTGGCCTCGGCCTCGGGGCCGACCATCATCCCCGGGGTGTCGACCAGCGAGACAACCGGCAACCCGAAGGCGTCGCAGAGCTGCATGTGGCGAGAGGCCTTGTCGGCACCGTCGCTGGTGATCGCGCCCGCCATGCGCATCGTGTTGTTGGCGATGATCCCGACGGGGCGGCCCTCGATCCGGGCGAGGGCTGTGACCATCTCGGGGGCGAAGCGGGAGCGCAGGAAGGTGACCGAGCCCTCGTCGGCGAGGGTCGTGATCACCGGCTCGACCGCGTACGCCCGGCGCCGCCGAGCGGGGACGATCTCGCGCAGGCGCTCCTGGTCGGGTTCGGAGCCCGGCTCGGTCGCGCCCTGGAAGTAGGCCAGCAGCTTCCTGGCGGCGGCGGTCGCCTCGGCCTCGTCGGCGACCTCCAGGTCGACGACGCCGT
>DASSYK010000110.1:0-12220 GCA_035703345.1 Solirubrobacterales bacterium | reverse complement strand
GAGAAGCCCATCACCGCGAACGCCGTCCAGGCCATGAAGGTGCCGAGGCCGTGAGCCGTCATCGCGGCGTAGAAGAAGTTGTCGCCGATCGGCACGACGTCGGCCTGGCTCTGGCGCATCAGCACTCCGAGAGAGCCGGCGACGAGGAAGATCGCGGTCGTGGCGTAGAAGTAGCGGCCGACTAGCGCGCGGACGCGCTCGGCCGGGATCGTCGCGGGGGCCACGCCGACCGTCGTCGGCGCGGTTCCGGCCTCCATCAGGGCACCACCTCCAGGACTGACGTCATGTTGTGGTGCTTGACGCCGCAGAACTCGAGGCAGAGGATCTCGTAGGTGCCGGTCTCCTCGGGCGTCCAGAGCATCTTCTGGTCGTCGCCGAACTCGGCGTCGGCGCCGGGCTCGTTGCCCGGGACCTGCACCTGCTTCATCAGCTCAGTGCCCCTGTAGACGCCGAAGCCGTGCTGGACGTCCTTCGAGCGCAGGGTGAACTCGACCGGCTGGTCCACCTTCACCTGCGTCGGGTTGAGCGTCCAGCCGAACTGGAATGCGTCCACCTCGACCTGCTGCGCGCCGTCGTCGCTGGTCTCGCCGTAGGGGGTCTGGAAGATCGTGATCGCCAGCAGCGCGACCAGGGCGACGACGATGCCGACGGCGTAGACGTTCTCCCGCTCGCGGATCTTCTCCAGGTCGGCCGGCGTGCGGCGCGCGCGCTCCGAGGTCGAGCGGATCACGCGCCAGGCGATGGCGAGGGTGACGGCGCAGAGCGTGGTGAACCCGATCGCTATGACCGTCTGCGTCGAATTCACGGCTTGAGAGCGGTCACTCCCAAATCACGTCTCCTCCGGATGCGCGATGAGCACGTCGCATGGAGCTCCGTGCACGATCTCCGCCGAAACACTACCCAGAACCGCGGTGGTCATCCGGCCGCGCTGCCGCGATCCGGTGACGATCAGGTCCGCGCCGATGTCCTCGGCGACGACGAGGATCGCCTTCGCGGGCGGGCCGCCGACCGCCCAGGGGCTGGCCTCCAGCTCGGGGTCGAGCGAGTCGACAGCCTCCCTCAGCTCCCGCCGGGTCTCCGCGGCGCGCTTCGGGTCGGTCGAGTGGGGGGCGCCGGGGACGAGGGGAGGCAGCTTCTCCGGGACCGACTCGACCACCGTCAGCGCGGCGCCGTCGCGGCCGGCGATGTGGACCGCGCGCTGGAGCGCCGCCCGGGCGCCCTCCGTGCCGTCATATGCGACCACGACATTGCGGTACACGGGCGGCACCCTATGCGGCCGGGCGGCGGCGTCAATACGTAGTCACTGCGGAACCGGGTCGGGTGGTCAGGCATTAGCCACGGTCGCGCCCGAGGCGTAATCTGGGCGCATGAGCGCCAGAGGTCCGGCACGGGTCCTGATCGCGGGTGGCGGTGTCGCCGGCATGGAGGCACTGCTCGCGGTCCGCGACCTGGCCGGAGAGCGAGCGGAGATCACCCTCCTCGATGCCGAGACCGACTTCGTCTACAAGCCGCTGCTGGTGGAGGAGCCGTTCGGGCTGGATCTCGCCGAGCAGCATGCCCTCGAGCCGGCCGCCGCCGAGCTTGGCGCCCGCTTCGGGCAGGGCGCGCTCGCGCGGGTCCGTCCCGAGGACCACCAGGCCGATCTGGCGGACGGCGGGTCCGTCGCCTACGACTACCTCGTGGTCTGCCTCGGGGGCCGCTCCGTCCCGGCCTATCGGGGCGTCACCAGCTTCCCGGACAGGCGCAATCCGCTGGACGCCCAGCGGCTGCTCGGCCGCGCGCACGCCCGCGGCGACGACCGCATCGACTTCGTCGTACCGCCCGGGGTCACCTGGGCGCTGCCCCTGTACGAGCTGGCGCTGATGACCGAGCGCTATGCGCGCGAGCAGAACTACGAGGGGCTCGCGATCGAGATCGTCACCCCCGAGGCGCGACCGCTCGCTGTCTTCGGCTCCGTGGCCAGCGCCGCAGTCGCCGAGATGCTCGAAGCGCGCGGGATCGGGTTCACTCCCGGCACCCGGGTGCACGAGGAGGACGGAGAGCTGGTCCTGAGCCCCGGGGACCGGCGCCTCGAGCCGGCCGAGGTGGTCGCGCTGGCGGCCATGGAGGGCCCCGCGATCGAGGGCCTGCCGAGCGACCCCGACGGGTTCATCCGCATCGACGAGCGCTGCAGGGTCCCCGGCCTCGACGACGTGTACGCGGCCGGCGACGGCACGATCTTCCCGGTCAAGCAGGGCGGGATTGCGACGCAGCAGGCCGACGCGGCCGCGCTCGACATCGCCCACCGGCTCGGAGCGGCCGTCGAGCCCGAGCCCTTCAGGCCGACGCTGCGCGGGAAGCTGCTCACCGGCGGCGCGTCGCTGCACATGCGCACCGCCCTCGGCGGCGGCGAGGGCGAGGGCGAGGCCTCCCTGGACACCCTCTGGTGGCCGCCGCACAAGATCAGCGGCCGGTACCTCGCGCCCTGGCTCTACAACGAGGAGGGCCCCGGCGAGCCGATCCCTCCCGAGCACGCCCTCGACGTCGAGGTGGCGCTCCCGCAGGAGTGGCACCTGGAGCCGATGGCGATCGATGTCGACGGAACCCCGCCGGTCGATTGACACCCGGCCGCGGGCCACTAGCCTCCGCAGACCGATGCCGCTGACCGAGGTCAGAATCGCTCCTGCATCGACCGAGCGCTTCCGCGAGCTGCTGGGCGGCGGCTACGAGGGGGTCGAGGACGCGATCCGGACCGCAGCCCGCGTGCTTCCGGGCCGCGTGGTCTGGCACATCAACTCGACGGCGCGCGGGGGCGGGGTCGCGGAGATGCTGCAGTCGCTGCTGGCCTACGCGCGCGGGGCGGGTGTGGACGTGCGCTGGGCAGCGGTGTCCGGGAACCCGGACTTCTTCCGCATCACGAAGCGGCTTCACAACCAGCTGCACGGATCCGCCGGCGACGGCGGCGAGCTGGGGGAGGCGGAGCGGGAGATCTACGAGCGCGCGCTCGTCCCGGCTGCGGAGGAGCTGGGCAGGCTGGTCAGCCCCGACGACGTCGTCTACATCCACGACCCGCAGCCGGCTCCGCTGCTGGAGATGCTGCGCGACCGGGGCGTGGCCAGCGTGTGGCGCTGCCACGTGGGGGTCGACCACCCCAACGAACTGGCGCGCGACGCCTGGGACTTCCTGCGCCCGTACGTCGAGCTGGCCGACGCCTACGTCTTCTCCCGGGTCGAGTTCGTCTGGGAGGAGCTCGATCGCGACCGCGTCTGGATCGTCCCGCCCTCGATCGACGCCTTCTCCGCCAAGAACCAGGAGCTCTCGCCCGAGGTCCAGCACGCGATCATCTCCCGCATCGGTATCGCGGACGACGGCGGCGAGGCTCCGGTGTTCCACCGCAACGACGGCACCGTCGCCCGCGTCAACCGCGTCGCCGAGACCGACCAGGACGAGCGCATCCCCTGGGACGCGCCCCTGATCGCGCAGATCTCCCGCTGGGACAGGCTCAAGGACCCGGTCGGGCTGCTGGACTGCTTCGCGGAGCACGTGCATCACCCCGAGGCGCGGCTGCTGCTCGCCGGCCCCTCGGTGGCCGGCGTCGCCGACGACCCCGAGGGCGCGGAGGTGCTCGCTGAGGTCCGGATCCGCCGCGCGGAGCTGCCCGAGGGGATCCGCCGCCGAACCCATCTGGTCAGCCTGCCGATGAACGACGTCGAGGAGAACGCCGCGATGGTCAACGCGCTGCAGCGGCGGGCGGACGTCGTCGTGCAGAAGAGCATCCAGGAGGGCTTCGGGCTCACCGTCGCCGAGGCGATGTGGAAGGCGCGGCCGGTGGTCGCCGGCAGGGTCGGCGGGATCCAGGACCAGATCGTCGACGGCGCCGGCATCCTCGTGGACGACCCCGCCGACCTCGTGGCCGTCGGCGAGGCCATCGACGGGCTCCTCGGCGACCCGGAGCGCGCGGCCGAGATGGGCCGTAGGGCCAAGGAGCGCGTCAGGCAGGATTACCTCGGCACCCGCCATCTCATCCAGTACATGGGCCTGCTCGAGAAGCTGCTGGCCGAGCGCGGCTGAGCCCCGGGCACCGACGTCCCGCCGGGGTTGGTAATAATCAGCCCGTGGCTTCCAGGGAGGCGCCCGGCGGGACGGGCGGTGAGACAATCACGGTGGTCCTAGCCGACGACCACGAGATAGTCCGGGAGGGCATCCGGATGGTGCTCGAGTCGGAGCCCGACATCGAGGTCGTGGCCGAGGCGGGCGACGCGGACTCCGCCGTGCGTTACGCGCTCGGGCACAAGCCGAAGGTGTTGGTCCTCGACCTGAACATGCCCGGCGGCTCGGGCCTCGACGCGATCCCGAAGATCATCGAGAGCTCGCCGGAGACGAAGGTGGTCGTGTTGACCATGCAGAGCGAGCCGGCCTTCGCGCGCACGGCGCTCCAGGCCGGCGCCGCGGGCTACGTGGTCAAGCACTCCGCGGCGAGCGAGCTGGTGGACGCGCTCCACACGGTGATCGGGGGCGAGACCTACATCAACCCCCAGCTCGGGGCGCGCGTCGCCACCGAGCCGGCCGAGGGGAAGGGGCCGCCCGACGGGCTCACCCCGCGCGAGGCCGAGGTGCTCGGGCTGCTCGCGCTCGGATACATGAACCCGGAGATCGCCGAGAAGCTGGTGCTGAGCGTCCGCACGGTCGAAACCCACCGGGCGAACATCCAGCGCAAGACGGGCAAGAGCACTCGCGCCGAGCTGATCGCCTACGCGCTCGAGAACGAGCTCGTCGAGCGCTAGCCCGCGCGGACGACCGGCAGCCGCGCGAAGACACGGGTGCCCTCGCCGGGGGTCGATGTGATCGTCAGCTCGCCGTCCGCGAGCCGCACGCGCTCGCGCATGCCGGTGAGCCCGAAGCGCATGGCTCCGGCGCCCGGCTCGAAGCCGCCGCCGTCGTCGGTGACGGTGACGGTGACGTGCTCCGGGTCCTCCAGGACCGTGACGCGGACGCCGTCGGCGCCGGCGTGCTTGCGGACGTTGTTGAGCGCCTCCTGCACGATGCGGTAGATCGTCACCTCGAGCTCGGGCGCGAGCCTGGTGGTCGCCCGCCCGGCGTCGTAGGCGAGGTCCAGCTCCCGCTCGCACACCGGCCGCGTGCCGGGCGGCAGCATCCGGTCAAGCAGGACGTCCAGGGCCGCGGCGATCCCGAGATCGTCCAAGGCCGCGGGCCGCAGCTCGGTGATCAGCTCCTCGAGCGAGGCGATCGACTGCTCGAGCTGGGCGACTGCCCGGGTCAGCGTCTTGCGTGTGGTCTCGGGATCGTCCCTCCGCAGGGCGGACTCGTTCATCAGCTTCAGCGCCCCCAGTTGCTGGAGGGTGTCGTCGTGGAGCTCCCGGGCCCAGCGCCGCCGCTCGTTCTCCGAAGCGGCGATCGAGAGCCGCAGCTTCTCCTGCTCGGCCACCTGGGCGGTGCCGATCGCGCTCGCCGCGCTCCCCGCGAACGATTCGAGCAGCAGCTCGTCCTCGGGGCTGAACCCGCCCGCTCGCTGGGCGCCGAGGACGCCGAGGACGCCGACGACGCGGCCCCGCGAGAACAACGGGGCGATCAGGGCGGGGCCCTCGGGAAGGCCCAGCTCACCGCCCACGCCGGCCTTGACCCGGGCGACGTTGCCGCTCCGGAAGGCGGATCCCAGCCGCCCGCCGTCCGGATCGATGCGGGTGCCGAGCAGGTCCTCGGGCAGTTCCCCGGCGACTCCCGCGACCTCCAGCTCATGCTCGGCGGGCAGCAGCACGACCGCGCTCCCGGCCTCCACCAGGCTCAGCGCGCGCTTGGCCACCAGCTCGAGCAGCCAGTCCAGCTCGGTGTGGCCACCGGTCTCGCGGGTGAGGGCGACGTTCGCCTGGAGGCCCCGCACCGCGCGCTCCAGCTCCGAGCGCTGCCTGTCGGTGGACTCGTAGAGCCGCGCGTTGCCGATCGCGACCGCCGCCCACTCGGCGAGCACGACGATGAGCTCCTCATCGACGGGGTCGAACTCGGCGCCGCCGGCCTTCTCGGTCAGGTAGATGTTGCCGAAGACCTCGTCGCGGACGATCACCGGGGCGCCCAGGAACGTGGTCATCGCGGGGTGACCGGCCGGGAAGCCGTAGGAGCGCGGGTGGGCACTGACGTCGCCGAGGCGCAGCGGCGCCGGGTCCCGGATCAGCTCGCCCAGCACCCCGTGGCCGCGCGGCAGGGCGCCGATGCTCCGCGCCGTCTCCTCGTCGACTCCCAGGTAGAGGAAGCGCTCGAGCTCGCTCTTGTCGCGGTCGAGGATCCCCAGCGCCGCGTAGCGCGCTCCCGTCATCTCCCGGGCGGTCTCGAGGACGCGGCACAGCACGGATTCGAGGTCCAGGTCCGACACCAGGCTGCGGCCGACCTCGAGCAGCGCGCGCAACCGCTCCTCGCCGAGCCGCGAGGTCCCGGCGTCTTTCTCGTGCGCGCTTTGGGTCAGGTCCGGCAATGCGTAGTGGCTACCGAGATCGTCCGGTGGGGGGTCCTGATGAGGGACGACCTGGCTGAGCCTACCCTGCGTTCTCCATACTTCCACGCTGGAACCGGAGCATCCCCATATGCGCAGGCTTCTGATCGGACTCGACGACACGCCGCAGGGCGATGACGCGCTCGTCCTCGGCGGCCTCCTCTCCGAGGTCCTGGCGGCGAAGCCGGTTGTGCTGTCCGCCCTGCCGTACCCGCGCCACCTCGTCGGCGCGATGGACGCCCACGGGCTCCAGGGCGCCCTCGAGCAGGACACCGCGGAGCGCTTCGACCACGCGCGACGGCTGCTGGCGCCGCTCGAGCCGGAGAAGCGCGCGGTCGCCAGCCAGGCGCCGGCGCGGGCGCTGTACGAGACCGCCGCCGACGAGGACGCGCTGATGGTCGTGGTCGGGTCGGACCACCGCGGCGCGGTCGGCCGGGTGCTTCCCGGCAGCGTCGGCCGCAGCCTGCTGCACGGCGCGCCCTGCGCCGTCGTCGTCGCGCCCCGCGGCTACGCGGGGGCTGGCGAGCATCGGCTGGTCCGCATCGGCGTCGCCTTCGACGGCTCGCCCGAGAGCTGGACCGCGCTCGAGACCGGGATCGCCCTGACGGCTCGCCTGCACGGGTCGGTTCTCCTGGTCACGGCCGCGATGCCCCCGCAGTACGGCTACGGCTCGCTCGCCCTCCTCTCCGAGGGGGCGCTCCAGAACGCGGAGCAGCGCTCGAAGCAGAGGACGCTGCGGATGGCGGCCGAGCGGATCCCGGCCGGAATGCAGGCCGAGACGCGCCTCCTGAACGGGGATCCCGCCCGAGTCATCGCCGAGGTGACCGACGAACTCGACCTGCTGCTGATGGGCTCGCGTGGCTACGGGCCCCTGCGCCGGACGCTGCTCGGCAGCGTCGCCGCCGGCGTGATCGGACGCGCCGCATGTCCGGTGGTGGTGCTCCCGCGGGCGGCGGGGAGCGACCCGCTGCGGATCAAGGGCGCGCCCGACGAGGCCGCGCACGCGACCGCCGGCTAGACCCCGAGCACCAGGCTGAAGAGCAGCATCCCCCCGGCCCCGACCGTGACGCCGGCGATCCCCGCCGGCGGGTTGCGCAGGGCGGGCGGCAGCAGGTCCGTCACCACGAGCGCCGCCATCGCCCCCGCCGCGAAGGCGAAGGATGCGGGGAGGAGGCTCTCGACGGTCTCGACCGCCGCGTAGGCGATCCCCGCGCCGATCGGCTGCGGGACGCTCGTCAGCACGCCGGCCCAGAACATCCGCGCCCGGCCGAACCCCGCCTCGAACATCGGGATAGCGACGCTCGTGCCCTCCGGGACGTTCTGGAGCCCGATCGCGAGGATCACGAAGAGGCTCAGCGCCGCGTCGTCGCTCGCGTAGGCCGTCCCGATCGCGAAGCCCTCCGGCAGGCTGTGGACCAGCAGCACCCCGAAGACCAGGACCGAGGTCCGCACGCTCGCGCCCGTGCGGCCGTCCACGCTGGGATCGCGGCGCGCGAGCAGCGCGCGAGAGGTGAGCAGGAACGCCACGCCGACCGCCAGGCCGGTGACCACCGTCCGCGTGGATCCCTCATCGAGGGCGGGGAGGGTGAGCCCGACCACGGCGGCCACGGCCATGATCCCGGCGGCCAGGCCCCAGAGGGCGGGCTGCCAGCCGGCGGCGGCGCCGCCGAGGAAGAAGACGGGCACGGCGCCGAGGCCCGTCGCCAGGGCGGTCGCGGCTCCGATCAGGATCACTTCGAGCATGGCGCGGCGTATAGCTTGCACACATGGCCGAGCTCGGTGCCGACCCGATCGCCGAACTGGCCGAGCACGTGACGACGCGCGTGCCGACCGCGAGCCCCGACTCCTGGGTCGGCGACGTCCGCGCCCACATGGCCGGGCAGAGCTTCGACAACGCCGACGAGCTGGTCGTGCTCGACGGCGAGCGCCTCGCGGGCATCGTCGGCGTCGAGCGCCTGTTCGCCGCCGACGCCGGGGTCGGCGTCGGCGAGGTGATGGATCCCGACCCGCCCGCGATCGGCCCGGGCGACCAGGGAGAGGTGGTCGCCCGCAGGGCGGTGGCGCGCGGCGAGTCCAGCCTCGCGGTCGTCGACGCCGACCAGCGCTTTCTCGGGCTGATTCCGGCGCCGCGGATGCTGGCGATGCTGCTCGACGAGCACGACCGGGACCTCGCCCGGATCGGCGGCTACGTTGCCGGCACCAGCGCCGCCCAGCGCGCGGCCCTCGAACCGGTCCAGCGCCGCCTCTGGCACCGGCTCCCCTGGCTGCTCGTCGGCCTGGTGGGCGCGATGGCGTCGACCCTGATCGTCGGCTCGTTCGAGGACCGGCTCGAGGCCAACGTCCTGCTGGCGCTCTTCATCCCGGCGGTCGTCTACATGGCGGACGCGGTCGGGACCCAGACAGAGACGCTCTTGATCCGAGGTTTCGCGGCGGGGGTGTCCGTGCGGCAGGTACTGGTCCAGGAGCTCCTCACCGGCCTCGTCCTCGGAGGGCTCGTCGGTGGGGTCTTCCTGCCGTTCGCCTGGATCGCCTGGGGCGACGCCGACGTGGCGCTTGCGGTCGGGGTCGCCCTGTTCGCAAGCTGCAGCATCGCCACCCTGGTCGCGATGCTGCTGCCGGCGTTGTTCCAGCGGTTTGGCCGCGACCCGGCCTTCGGGTCGGGGCCGCTCGCGACCGTGATCCAGGACCTCCTCTCGATCGCCGTCTACTTCGCCGTCGCCGTCGCGATCGTGGGGTGAGAAATCGGGGCGCCCGGATTTGAACCGGGGACCTCACCGACCCGAACGGTGCGCGCTACCAGGCTGCGCCACGCCCCGAGTCGCCCAAGGATAGAAGGGAGGGGTTGAGTCGGGCGGCCCGGCCGGATACCGTCGCGTTGCTGTGAGCGACGCCGACGTCATCGCGAGCCTCTACGACGCGCTCGATCGCCACGACGGCGAGACGATGGCCTCCCTGTACGCGCCCGACGCCCGCTTCCGCGATCCGGCCTTCGGGGAGCTGAGCGGGGAGGAGGCCGGGGACATGTGGCGGATGCTGACCTCGCGGGCGAAGGACCTGAGCGTCGAGCTGCCCGAGCACGAGGCCGAGGGCGGTGCCGGCACCGCCCACTGGATCGCGACCTACACCTTCCGCACCGGCAGGCACGTCGTCAACGACATCCACGCCCGCTTCCGCTTCCGCGACGGCCTGATCGCGGAGCACGTCGACGAGTTCTCATTCCACCGCTGGGCCCGCCAGGCGCTGGGCCCGTCCGGGTGGCTGCTCGGCGCGCCGCCGTTCAACCAGCTCGTGAGGCGCAAGGCGCTCGCGGACCTCGAGGCCTTCCGGGCCGAGCGCGCCTCGGGCTAGGGCTCCTCCTCGAGGGCTGGTTCCGACGCGACGGGGGGGTCGGGCGCGGGCAGCGGGCTCTGGTTGGAGGGCATCAGGTGGCGGACGCCGTAGAGGGCCGCGATCAGGCCGACGACGCCGAGCCAGATCACGGGGTCGGAGAGCGAGAGGCTCTCGAGCCGGCTCCCGAGGTAGACGAAGTAGGCGGTGATCGGGATGTAGCCGACCGCCGTGGTCCACGTGTAGCGCCAGATCGGGACGTGCGCCGCCCCCGCCACGTAGCCGAGCAGGCTGAACGGCACGATCGGCACCAGGCGGGCGACCAGCAGGAAGGTCGCGCCGCCGCGCTCCATCAGGTCCTCGAGGCGGGTGAAGCGGTGCTCGCCGACGAAGCGGTAGAGGAGGGGCCGGGCGGCGTGCCTGCCGATGTAGTAGGCGATCAGTCCCGAGAGGACCCAGGACGCCATGATCAGCGGCAGGGCGACCCAGAAGTCGAAGACGTAGCCGGCCGCGGCGTCGAGGATCTCGGCGGGGTACCAGACGACCGCGTGGGCGACGGCCAGGGCGACGACCAGCAGCGCCGCGCCTACGCCGAGCCCGCGCAGGTCCTCGCGCACCGAGCCGGTGTCGCCGCCGACGGCATCGAACACCGCCTCGCGCACCGGCTCGACGAGTAGGACGAGGCCCGCGATCGCGGCGATCCCTGCCGCGGTCACGGCTACCCCCCTCCATGTGCCGCCGCCTGGCGGGCCGCTGCTCACCCTCGCTAGATTAGGCCGCGAAGCCAGCCGGCCCCGATGCGAAGACAGGGGCCGGGAGGACACCGCGAAGGAGAGCAGATGGCCTACGAGGTACCGGACCTTCCCTACGACTACGACGCGCTCGAGCCTCACATAGACGAGGAGACGATGCGCGTCCATCACGACAAGCACCACCAGGCTTATGTGGACAAGGCCAACGCCGCGCTCGAGGGAACCGAGTGGGCGGACAAGCCGGTCACCGAGGTTCTGAAGAACCTCTCCAGCCTCGGCGACAAGGAGACGCCCGTCCGCAACAACGCCGGCGGCCACGCCAACCACACGTTCTTCTGGGAGATCATGAGCCCGGACGGCGGCGGCGAGCCCGAGGGCGACCTGGCCGGCGCGATCGGCGACAAGTTCGGCGACTTCGCCTCCTTCCAGGAGGAGTTCAAGAACGCCGGCGTCAACCGCTTCGGATCCGGCTGGTCGTGGCTCGTCCACGACGGCTCCGGCCTGGCGGTCGTCTCCACGGCCAACCAGGACTCGCCGGTCTCCGACGGGCAGACCCCGATCCTGGGCGTCGACGTGTGGGAGCACGCCTACTACCTGAAGTACCAGAACAAGCGCCCGGACTACATCGACGCCTGGTGGAACGTCGTCAACTGGGCGAAGGCCGGCGAGCATTTCGCCGCGGCCAACGGCTGAGATGCGCCGCCTCGCGGGCCTGCTGGCGGCCATCAGCGCGATCGCGGCGATCGCGGCTCCCGCCGCGGTCGCGGCGCCGGCGAACATCCAGGCGGGGGTGGGCGGCCTCGACGTGTTCAGCGCCCCGCCCTACAACCACGAGGCCGGCACGGTCGCGACCCTGACCTGGGTCGGGAGCGGCACGCACAACGCGACCGCCTCCTCCAAGGGGCCGGACGGCAAGCCCCTCTTCCGCAGCGACGACATCATCAGCGGCTCGACGCAGGTCCGCGGGACCCAGTACATCCCCGCCGGCAGCTATCCGTTCAGCTGCACGATCCATCTCGGGATGAACTCGACGCTGGACGTGACGAGCGGGACGCCGCAGGCGCGCCCGACCGTGACGGTGAAGCTGACCAGCACGAAGATCGCGAAGGTGGTCAAGAAGAAGAAGCTGGCCGCCAAGGTCAACCTGACGGGGAGCGAGCCCGCGACCGTCACGGCCAAGCTCGGCAAGACCAAGCTGGGCACCGCCACGGCCTCCAAGAGCGGCGCGGTCACGATCAAGCTGGGAAAGAAGGCCGCAGGGTCCCTGGCGAAGAAGCAGAAGGCGACCGTGAAGCTCGAGGCCGTCGTCGACTTCGGCTCGCCCAGCGCGGCGAGCGGCAAGCTCAGGTAGAGGCGCGAAATCCGGCGTGCCCGGGGCCGCGACGGTGGCCCCGGGCACCCGGAGCGTCCGTAGTCGGCTCCCATCAGGTCCCGCAGCGACCACCGGTGCGGGCCAGATCCCTGCGGCGTAGCGTCACTCTGTGTACGCCCACACCCACATCCGGTCGGCACTGCTCAGGTCTGTCTGCGCCCTGGTTGTCGTGCTGGCGTGGCCCGCCGCCGCTCAGGCGGCCGGCTTGGCCGATTCCCCTTGGCCGATGGCCCAGCACGATCCGCAGCACAGCGGGCGCAGCCCGTACGCGGCGCCCTCCCGCCTCTA
>DASSYK010000083.1:0-6463 GCA_035703345.1 Solirubrobacterales bacterium | reverse complement strand
CGAAGCAGGGAAAGGGAGGCTGCCTGCATGTGTAGGGACGGCCGGGAATGCCTCGCCGAGCCCGAATCTCGGCTCACCTGAAAAGGCCCAAACGAAAGAGTGGATTAGGAAGCTGACCCATGGGAGCCGGGCGCAGTCTGTGCCCATCGGTCATCCTCACGATCGCGCACCTCGACGGTCCCGATCGGACTTGTCGCGTGCCCCGGCGCGGAGTAGGGTCGAGGAGACCCGCACAGGCCGATCAAAGGAGTGACCAATGGCTGATGCCGCACTGTTCATCGGGTGGGGTCAGGTGGTGCGCGGACGAGAGAAGCGCGCCGTCCAGGTATTCAACGAGAGCGTCGAGTACTGGGGAGGGCTCCAGGGCGACGGCAAGATCGAGGACTTCGAGGTCGCCCTCCTGGCGCCGCACGGCGGCGACCTGCAGGGCTTCGCGCTTCTGCGCGGCAGCGAGGAGCAGATCGGCGCCCTGCGCGCCGACGAGGAGTTCGGGCGCCGCGTGGCGCGGGCCGACCTGATCGTCGAATCCCAAGGCGTCATCAACGCCGTGATCGGCGAGGGAATCGCCCGCGGCATGACCCAGTACCAGGGCGAGATAGACGACCTGGACTAGCCCTCGGGCATCGGGTGTCCGCCAAGTACGGCCGGCCGGAGCGCGAGGGTTGATTCGCGCCCCGGCCCAGGTCCATGTCAGCGCTCGATCCGCTGCGGCAGCAGGAACGGATAGGGACGACGCCGGACCCGCCTTCGCCAGGCGCGGTCGAGTCTGCGGATTCGGAGCAGGACGCCCCAGAGCCGCGCATCCGAGCGGTAGTAGCGGCGCACCTCGTGCTCGTCGAGCGGCTCCTCGATTCGCCCGTTGAGCCGGTCCAGAAACAAGGGGAGCCACGGATCGAGACGCTCCTTGAGCAGGTTCCCGGCCAAGTCGAGATAGACCTTCCGGAGGTCCCGGTAGGTGTCGAGAATGCCCGGAGCGACGAACCGGCGCAGCGGCCGGCGCAGGATCGCCGGGTAGGCCTGGGCGAGCAGGTCCAGGTCGAGCCGGGAGCGGCCGTCGGGCGACCAGATCAGCGGCGTCGTGACGTCTATGTAGGTGAGCGCCGATCCGTCCCAGGCCCAATTGGAGAGCTGGGCGTCGAGGCCGACGCGGGGGCTGACCGCGCCGGCTGCCGTCGCGACCAGGGCCTCGACGAGGGGATGGCCGTCGCCGGTGTCGGACCGGCGCAGGATCGCCGGGGCGAGTTGCTCGGTCGCCAGCACTGGTTGTACGAGGTAGCCCGCCACACTGCCGTCGCGGCGCTCGACGCCGCGCATCTCCGTCTCGACGACCCGCACGCCCGCCGTGGCGAGCGCGCCGAGGTAGTCCTCCAGGGTGTCCCGGTAGGAGCCGAAGCGCTCCGAGGAGGCGAAGGGCGGCAGCCGCTTGCAGGCGAATGCGGGCCGCTCGGCCGGCCAGCCGAGGACGAGCGAGATCTCGCCGTAGCCGAGGACCGTCAGGCTCTCCTCGCCACCCGATGCGAGAGCTTCCTCGACGAGGTCGTCGAGGAGGCGCAGGTCGCTGTCCGAGAGACCCGTCTCGGCGGTCACGACAGCGCGCCGCGGACGGCCGCGGCGATCTCGTCGACGTCCGACTCGGTCACGATCAGGGGGGGCTTGAACTGGGTGACCGAGTGGTCGTGCTCGGCGAAGACCGCGAAGACTCCCGCATCGATCAGCCGCTTGGCCGCGAGCACGCCTCCCTGCTCGTCGGGGAACTTGAGGCCCATCGTGAGGCCGAAGCGACGCAGCTCGAACGGCATCCCCGCCACGGCGCGCTCGAACCGGGCGCCCAGCTCCTCGACCCGGGCCAGGAAGGAGGATCCCGAGATCTGATCCATCACGGCGCTCGCCGCGATGCAGCCGATCTCGGCTCCGCCGAAGGTGGAGACGTAGGCGAAGGGGTTCGAGTCGAAGAACGCCTCCAGCTCCTCGCGCAGGAGCACGGCGCTGACCGGGTAGACGCCGCCCCCGAGCCCCTTGCCGGTGATGAGCATGTCGGGCTCCACGTCCTCCTGCTCGAAGTACCAGGTGGTCCCGGTGCGGCCGAGGCCGGTCTGGACCTCGTCGAGCACGAGCAGGGCACCCGCCGCGTGCGCGGCGTCGGCCACCTCGCGCAGGTAGCCGGGACGGGGGGCGGGGAAGCCCAGGGTGGCCGGAATGGCCTCCAGGATCACAGCCGCCGTCTCCGAGTCGATCTCCCGCCGCATCGAGTCGATCTCGTTGAACGGCACGTGCGCGAAGCCGCGCGGACCGAAGCCGAAAGGCTCGGCCCAGCGCGGGTCGCTCGCCGCCAGGGCGAAGCCGCTGAGGCCGTGATACGCGCCCAGGGCCGCGACCACCTTGGGGCGTCCGGTGGTGGCGCGGGCCAGCCTCAGCGCCAGGTCCACCGACTCGGTGCCCGACGGCGTGAACACCGCGAAGGGCAGGCGCCCGTCGGTGCTCCGGGCGAGCTGCTCCGCCAGGCGCGCCCGCCAGCCGCTGACCAGATGGTGGTTGCCCACGTCCACGTGGTCGAGCCCTTCCCTCACCGCAGCGACGACCTGGGGATGCCGGTGGCCCAGGTTGAACACCCCGCCGTTGCAGTGGCAGTTCCAGTACCACCGACCGGTGAAGGCGTCCCGGAAGCGAGGCCCCTCGCGTTCCCCGACGACGATCTCCACCCCGATCGCCTCGAGGGCCCGGACCTTGCCCCGGTTGACGTGCGAGGCGAATGCCTCGGCGGTCTCATCGCGGCTGCCGTAGGGCTGGGTCCCGGTGTCGCTCGTCGAGCCGCTCGAAGCTTCCATGGCCGACCCTCCTTTGCTCGTCTGCGGGTTCGCGCAACCTAGCGCGGCCGCGAGAACACCCGCTGCCCCGCCGCTGAGCGTCGCATCACGGGCTGAGCGCGGCGCGGAACGCGCGCACCGCGTCGTCGCCCATCACGGCGAAGACCACGCGCTCGAGCCCGCTGTTCCCGTCGAGGTGGCGGCGGACCTCCTCGACCTCGATCCGCGCGGCGTCCTCGAGCGGGAAGCCGCCGACGCCGGTGCCGAAGGCGACCAGCGCCAAGCTCGAGGCGCCGAGTGCGTCGGCCTTCGCGAGAGTGCTCGCCGTGGCGTCCCGGATCGCTTCGGCCGAGGTCGGCCCTCCGGGGTGCATCGTCGCGGCGTGGATCACCCACCGGGAGGGCATCTCGCCGGCGCCGGTGGCGACCGCCTCGCCGAGCCGGATCGGGGCCAGCTCGTCGCTCTCGCGCTGGATCGAGGGACCGCCCGCGCGCGAGATCGCTCCGGCGACGCCGCCGCCGTGGCGGAGCTGGGTGTTGGCGGCATTGGCGATCGCGTCGACCTCGAGCTCGGTGATATCGGCGGACAGGACCTCGATGCGGGCCACGTCGCGATTGTGGACGATCGAGGCTTTCCCTGAGGCTGGGGCCGGCACACGGGGGAGAGGTGGCCGTGCGCGCAGCTCAACCCTCCATGGACGAGGAGGTGCGCCGCCATCATCTGGAGAAGCTCGCCGCGGAGCTCCGTCGGCGCCTGATCGAGCGCCGGCGGGCTGAAGCAGCCGCGGGCGGCGAGCTCGCGTCGCTCACGGAGGCGGTCGCGGAGCTGGTCGACGCGGACGCCGCCGTTCTCGAGCGCCCGACCCGGGAGCGGCTCGTCGAGCTGATCCTCCGGGAGGCGGTCGGCCTCGGCCCGCTCGAGGAGCTGCTCGCCGACCCGTCGGTCGAGGAGGTCCTGGTCAACGGCCCCGACCGGGTCTACGTGGAGCGGGCCGGGAGGGTGCAGCGGACCGATGTCAGCTTCCCTTCCGAGCAGGCGCTGCGCGACGCGATCGAGCGTATTCTCGCCCCGCTCGGGCGGCGCGTCGACGAGCTGAGCCCGATGGTGGACGCCCGCCTCGAGGACGGCTCGCGGGTCAACGCGATCGTGCCGCCGCTGGCGGTCGACGGGCCGTCCCTCTCCATCAGGCGCTTCTCGGCAGCACGGCCTGGTCCGGACGAGCTCGTGGAGATGGGGACGCTGACGCCCGAGCTGCGCGACGAGCTGGGAGCCGCCGTGGGCGCGCGCCGCAGCATCCTCATCAGCGGCGGCACCGGCTCGGGCAAGACGACTCTCCTCAACGCCCTCTCGGCCTTCGTCGATCCGGCGGAGCGGGTGATCACGATCGAGGACGCGGCCGAGCTTCGGCTGCGCCAGCCACACGTCGTGCGGCTCGAGAGCCGCCCCGCGAACGTCGAGGGACGGGGACTGGTGACGATCCGCGACCTACTGCGCAACGCGCTGCGGATGCGCCCCGATCGCATCGTGATCGGCGAGGTCCGCGGCGCCGAGGCGCTCGACCTGCTGATGGCGCTCAACACCGGTCACGAGGGCGCGCTCTCGACGGTGCACGCGAACTCGCCCGAGGACGCGCTGCGCCGGGTGGAGACGCTGGCCCTGATGGCCGGGGTCGGCCTGCCGCACTCCGCGATCCGCGAGCAGCTCGGGCGTGGGGTGGATCTCGTGGTGCACCTGGCCAGGCTCGGGGATGGAGCGCGGCGCGTGGTCGAGGTGGGTGAGGTCGTGCGGACGGCGGGCTCGGTGGGCGTCCGCGAGGTGTACCGGGCCGGCGACCCGGCCGAGCCGGGGTCGTGGGCCCGGCCTCGCTGACGGCGCTTGCCGGGCTCGCCGGCGGCCTGGCCGCGCTCGCCGCGCGAGAGGCGCTGCTCTCGGCTCCGCGCCTGGTGGAACGGCTCGCCGCTGCGGCCCGTCCGCTCGCCCGGGCCGGCCGTGAGGGCTACGCGCCGAGCCCGGCCGAGCAGCGGCAACTCGGGCTGCTGGGCAGCGGGGCGATCCTCGGGTTGGTCATGGTCGTGGCCGGCCCCGGGCCGCTCGCGCTCGCGGGCGCGGCGGGCCCGGTCCTGGCGGCCTCCCTGGTGGCGCGACGGCGGGAGCGCTACCGCCGCGGGGTGGAGCGGGCCGTGCCCGAGATCGCGGCCGCGGTGGCGGATGGCATCTCGGCTGGGCTCTCCGTCCGCGCCGCGCTCGCGGGAGCATCCGCCTCGCTGGAGGGTCCCGCCGCGCGGGAGCTGGCGCGCGTCCGCGCCGAGCTCGATCTGGGGGCGCCGACCGCCGCTGCGCTGGACGCGCTCGCCCGGCGCATCGGCTCGGCCCGCATCGACGGCCTCCGTGCGGCGCTGCTGAGCCAGCAGGTGGCCGGGGGCGACGTCGCCTCGCTCAGGCGCCGCCTCGGCGAGGCCGCTGCGGAGCGCGACCGCGTCGCCGACGACGCGCGCGCCGCGACCACGCAGGCGCGGTTCACCGGCGTCCTGGTCGTGGCGCTCCCGGGCGGCGCCGCGCTGTTCGCCGAGCTGCTCGAGCCCGGCTTCGTCTCCCGGGTGCTCTCGGACCCCGCCGCCACGCTGCTCCTCCTGCTCGCCGGCGCCCTGCAGCTCGCGGGCTTCGCCACGATCCGACGGCTGGGCAGTGGGGCCGCATGAGCGGGCCGACCGCGGCGGTCCTGCTCACCGGCGCCTCCGCGGTGCTCGCGCTCGCCGCGATCGCCGAGCTAGCCCGCGGTGGCGCCGCCGCGCGAGGGCGCGCCGGGGCCGGTTCCGCGCCCGGGGCCTACCGCCGTGGCAGCGCCGTGCGGCCGGGCGGCGCGCGCGAGCATCTCCCCGCGCCGCTGGCCGACCTCGCCCGTCGGCTCGACCTCCGCACCCGGCTCGTCCGCGCCGGGCTCGCCGAGCGGGTCGACGTGCAAGCCCTGCTGACGGCGAAGTGCGCGGGAGCGATCGCCGGGGCGGGGGTGGGAATGGTGGCCGCTCCCGCCGCTCCTGGCCGTCTCTCCCTGCTGGTCGCGCTGGGCCTTCCCCTGGCGGGCTTCTTCGCGCCCGACGCCGCCCTCGAGCGCCGCGCGCGCAACCGCGGCGCGGAGCTGCGCTCCGCGCTCCCCGACGCCCTCGACCTCCTCGCCACGGCGGCCGCCGCCGGCCGAAGCCCGCTGGCCGGCTTCGCCGAGGTGGCGCGGGGAGAGGGCCCGCTCGCGCGCGAGCTGAGCGTGGTCGTCGCGGAGACGTCCTGCGGCGCCTCCCAGGCCGACGCCCTGGCGGAGCTGCGCCGGCGCATGCCGGCCCCCGAGCTCGCGGCGATGGCCGGAGTGATCGAGCGCTCCCGCCGCCACGGCTCACCCCTCGCCGAGCAGCTCTACGACCAGGCCGCGAACCTGCGCGCCGCCCAGCGCCGCCGCATCGGCGAGCGCGCCGCCCGCGCAGCCCCGAAGATCCAGCTCGCCGTCGCCCTGCTGCTGGTCCCGTCGGTCCTGCTGATGATCGCCGCGGGCCTGCTGGCGAACCTGGACCGGTTCCTGGCGGGGTTCTAGGACCGAACCGGCGACGAGGGGAGCGGGTCCGGGAACGCCCCGCGGTCAGCGAGAACCCGGAATGGGCGATTTCCTCCCG